>CAXACF010000001.1:0-28268 GCA_963967125.1 uncultured Rhodobacterales bacterium
CATTAATTTCTTGACGCCAAAGGAATTGATCGCCGATCCAAACCAAATGGGGGTCATATGTCCCTCTAACACCGCTTGTGGGTCGAGAGTCGGTAGCAGCTCACGCGCCATTTCAACCTCTTCTAGGAATTTTTCCAAAAGATGTTCTGGCACATGCTCTTTTAGTTTGGGGTCGTCTAATCCGTTAATCTCGATGCTTTCTGCAACGCGGTTTCGGTCTGCGCGGTCCATCAATTCCAACCGATCATTCAACAGATCGTAACAGCCCAAAAATTCACTGCCGACCCCGATTGGCCAACTGGCAGGTGTTACATCAATCGCAAGGTTTTCTTGGATCTCATCTATGATTTCAAATGTTTCGCGGCTTTCGCGGTCCATTTTGTTACAAAACGTCAAAATCGGTAGATCGCGCAGGCGGCACACCTCAAACAGTTTGCGGGTCTGGCTTTCGACACCTTTTGCACCGTCAATCACCATCACGGCTGCATCAACAGCCGTCAGTGTGCGATAGGTGTCTTCGGAAAAATCGCTGTGACCCGGTGTGTCCACAAGGTTGAAGCGGAAATCATGATATTCAAAGGACATTGCAGATGCGCTAACGGAAATTCCGCGGTCCTTTTCCATCTGCATGAAATCTGAACGTGTACGCCGCGCTTCGCCCTTGGCACGTACTTGGCCCGCCATTTGGATCGCACCGCCAAACAACAGGAACTTTTCCGTCAATGTTGTTTTGCCTGCATCTGGGTGCGAAATAATCGCAAAGGTGCGGCGGCGGCCAATTTCAGGCGGTAGGTCGGGGCGATTTGTGGCGATTTGTGTCATGACTTGCCTATATTGCGCGCGTCTGCGCTTGGCAACTCTTGGGCGTTCAGAATGCGTGGAAAAACGAATTTTACCCGCGCGATGCCTGACGCAGCAGGTTCACCGCATTGATCGAACGCAGTTTTTCTTCGTCAACTTCCAAAACATCCCGATAGCTGGATTTATGCAGGCTGATGCCGCGTTTCGCCTCATCAGGCAGGGCACTTTGTGTGCGTTGATCAAACAACAGGCTCTCTGCAGCGATGCCTTCGGCATAGATGATTTGATGTTCATCAAATAGCAGCTGGTAGTATTCGACAAACCCATCATCTAGGCGATAAACGTCTTTGCCATTCACCAAATGTTTGGCCCGCACCAATGTTTCGGCGCGGCCTGTGCCCAATTTATCTTGTCGTTGATAAACAAAAAGACGGTGTTCTGGGCTAACAACCAAATCGTGCATATTGTTCAAGGCACCCGCTTTGATCACGACAGGTGCAAAATCACCTGTGGCCCGCATAGTGGATTGCCCGATCCAGCGGATTTCTTGGACACCTTTGTCGCGTGTGATAATTTTTTCACCGACTTCTAAGTCTTCAATCGGTTTCAATGCACCAGATGATAGCGTGATACGCGTACCTTTGACAAATGACACACACGTGATTTGGGCAAAGCGTTCCTCTGCATTTTCGCGATCGACACCGACCAATGTGTATTCGATCCCCTCAACCATCGGGGAAAAGGGCATGACGTAGATGTTTTCAACGCTATCGTGCTCATCCACTTCGACAATCAACAATGCTTCGACGGTATCTGCGTTTTGGGTCATCAGGGTGACGCAGCTATCCAGAAACAGGGCGTTGCCCTCACTACCTGTATCGCCGTTCGTTCCAACGTGCAGGCCGTCATCGCTTAGGATCACAGGAAGAACGCGGCGCGGGGACACTTTTTTCAGGGTATAGACATCATCCAACATCAATTCATCGGCAAAGGACATGGTATCGCCCAAGTTCGCGCCATGGACCACCTTAAAGCTGTCAGCCTGATACACAGGAATTGTTTGCATGTCGTCTTCGCCTAGCTTCCTTTGCTGGGTTTGCCAGCATGTCAGCGGACTGTTGATGTTTGCAGTCTGCATTGATCTTACTCTGTTATTCGCCCGTAATCCAATTAAGTTGCAAAATTTGTCAAAAACTGGACTCATGGTCGTTGATTTTGGGGCACTGTTAAAAAGGCAAACGCGTCAAAGTAGAAAAATCTTAGTTTAAGTTGAGAGGTCGAGAGAAATGGATCTGGGTATTGCAGGTAAAAAAGCACTGGTTTGTGCATCCTCCAAGGGGTTGGGCAAAGGCTGTGCCTTGGCCTTGGCAGAGGCAGGTGTTGATTTGGTTTTAAATGCACGGGGCGTGGAGGCGTTGGAGAAAACAGCCTCAGAGATTCGTGGCCGTTTTCAGGTGAACGTCACCGCAGTTGCCGCCGATATCACAACCGAAGAAGGCCGCGCTGCCGTTTTAGATGCAGCTGGCCATATTGATATTCTGGTTACAAACGCGGGTGGTCCCCCTCCTGGATTGTGGAGCGATTGGGACCGTGACGATTTCATCGCGGCCATTGATGCGAACATGCTAACGCCCATCACACTGATTAAGTCGGTTCTGCCCGCAATGATGGAACAGGGGTGGGGGCGTATTGTGAACATCACGTCGCAATCGGTGCGCGCGCCGATCCCACAGTTGGGTTTGTCGAATTCCGCGCGTGCTGGCCTGACTGGCTATGTCGCGGGTACATCGCGCCAAGTGGCGCCCCACGGTGTGACGATTAACAATCTATTGCCTGGCATCCACGCGACAGATCGCGCAATTTCATTGGATGGTAAAGTGGCTGCCGATACAGGGATCACGATGGATGAGGCGAAATCCGCACGCGAGGCAACGATTCCCGCACGCAGATACGGCACGCTCGAGGAATTTGGCGCCACCTGTGCGTTCATGTGTTCACAGCATGCGGGTTTCATGGTTGGTCAAAACGTAATGTTGGATGGCGGTGCCACGAATATGACCATGTAATTTGGCTGACTAAATTTTGCGTTGAGTAATCCCCGCACAAGTTTGGCGGGGATTGTCATTCATCAAAACTGTTGCGGCGATGGTTGCGCAGATCATGTGATACTGATATCCACACCCTAATCCTGATAAGTTTTATCGGAAAAAGGCAGCAGGCAGTGCAATCGGTACCCAGATTAGAGATTAAAAATCTGACGCGTCGTTTTGGCGACACCGATGTGGTGCGTGATGTATCCCTGACCGTTCTGCCAGGGCAGGTCACCTGTTTGTTGGGGCCGTCAGGGTGTGGAAAATCCACAACGCTGCGGATGATCGCGGGGATCGATCAACAAAACAGTGGTGAAATCTGGGTGGATGGGAACCTGATTTGCGACACCCATTCCTCTGTTCCGCCAGAAGAGCGATCCATTGGATTGATGTTTCAGGATTTCGCCCTTTTCCCACATTTATCCGTCGCGGAAAACGTGGCCTTTGGCCTAAGTGGATCAAAGGCGCAAAAACGTGCCCGTGTGGTTGAATTGCTGGAAAAAGTTGGTCTGGCACATATGATCGACGAATTTCCTCATACCCTATCAGGGGGCGAACAACAGCGCGTGGCGCTTGCGCGTGCGTTGGCACCGAGACCCAGCATTATGTTGATGGACGAACCATTTTCGGGGCTGGATAATCGGTTGCGCGATGACATCCGTGACGAAACTCTTGCCCTGCTTAAGGCCGAAGATACCGCTGTTGTTTTGGTCACCCATGAACCGGATGAGGCAATGCGCATGGCCGATGAAATCGCATTGATGCGTGCCGGACAAATCGTACAACGCGGCGCGCCCTATAACATCTATAACGCACCCGTCGATAAACGCGCGGTTGCCTTTTTCTCGGACATCAATGAGGTGCGCGCCACCATCCAAGGATCGCTTGCCGATACGGCCTTTGGTCAGTTTTTGGCACCTGGGATCAAAGATGGATCAGAGGTGGACATCGTGTTTCGCCCACAGCATGTGCGCATTGATTTTGACAGGGCCGGGCGCGGACCAAATCCAACCGCCAGCCAAGGTGTCGCTGCGCGGGCCTTGGTGGAACGCGCGCGGTTTTTGGGCAGTTATAGCCTGATTGAATTTCGCCTTGAAACGGATGGTGCGCGGATAACGGCCACTGTTCCCAGCGTATTTTTGCCGAAAGCCGGACAGGCGATGTGGTTGACGGTACCGCGCGACAGATGCTTTGTTTTCGAAGTAAAATAGCCCGTTTGCAGAGGCGTTTTTCACAATCCTTGGGTGAAAGTGTCGCGTCCTGCGCAAGATTTTTAAAATTTTCTTTCCGTTTGGGAAATTATCGACTTTAATCCGCCCAAATTAATGAATAGATGTGGGACGTTCAAAGGACGCGGCCCAGGTCGCGAACACGAGGAGAAAGACATGCTAAATAACATTGGTTTGCCGGGCATCCTGCTGATTGCAGTTGTTGTATTGGTTCTATTTGGTCGCGGTAAGATCAGTGGCTTGATGGGTGAAGTTGGCAAAGGCATCACAAGCTTCAAACGTGGTATCAAAGAAGGTGAAGAAAGCGCAAAAGAAGAAGCCGCTGAACTTGCCAAAGACGTCACGCCAGAGACAGAAAAAGACAAGGTATAATCCATGTTTGATCTGGGTTGGACCGAGCTGCTGGTCATTGGGATCGTGGCGCTTATCGTAGTGGGTCCCAAAGATTTGCCAGTCCTGTTTAAAAAGGGCGGGCAATTTGTTGGGCGGCTCAAGGGTATGGCGCGCGAATTCAGCAGTGCGATGAATGAAGCCGCAGATGATGCAGGCGTCAGCGACATCAACAAAACGTTGAAGGCCGCAACCAACCCCATGCAAACGGGCTTTGATAGCGTCAAAGACGCCGCATCAGAGTTTACAAAATGGACCCCTGAGAGTGAAACAGGGAAATTGGCGGCAGAGCGTGCCGAAGCGGCCAAGAAAATCCACGACGCAACGGCCAAGCGCGCACAGGAAAAACGTGACGCCGAAGCAGCCGCAGCCGCTGCTGCCGAGACTGCCCCAGCTGAGCCAACCCCCGCGGCGCCCGAACCCGTGGCAGAGGCACCAAAACCTGCCAAGGATAGTGGCCAAGGATAGTGAATGAGCACTGACGACCTAGATTCCAAAACCGCACCGCTGATCGAACACCTTGCTGAATTGCGTCAGCGGTTGATCTATTCTGTGTCCGCGTTCATCGTGGGGATGATTATCTGTTTCACAGTGTGGAACCCGATTTTCAATTTCCTAACAGAACCACTGTGTTCGGCGATGACGGCGCGTGGGCATTCGGATTGCGGTTTGATTTTGATTAAATTGCAAGAAGGTTTCTTTGTCGCGGTTTCAATCTCGTTGCTTGGTGGTTTGATCCTTGCCTTCCCTTACATCGCGTTTCAAATGTGGCGCTTTGTGGCGCCGGGTCTGTATAAAACAGAAAAGAACGCCTTTTTGCCGTTCATGATCGCCTCGCCTTTCATGTTCATGTTGGGCGCATCCTTTGCATATTACGTTGTGACACCCCTTGCGTTCGACTTCTTCCTTGGGTTCCAACAGGCGGGCACTGATTTGTCCCAAGAGACCGATGGCAATGCAATCGCAGGGATCGCATTCCAAGGTTCGGCCCAGGAATACCTAAGCCTGACAATCAAATTTATCGTCGCTTTTGGTATGTGTTTCCAACTGCCTGTATTGCTGACCCTGATGGGCAAGGCGGGTTTGGTCAGTTCCGAAGGATTGGGCAATGTGCGTAAATACGCAATTGTCGGTATTTTGGTTCTTGCGGCGATCGTGACACCACCTGACGTGATCACGCAGGTTATTCTGTTTGTTGTTGTTTACGGGCTTTATGAAATCTCAATCTTCCTTGTGCGTCGCGTGGAAACAAAGCGTGAAGAACAACTGCGTGCCGATGGATATTATGACGACGACGAAGAGTTTGACGATCCGTTGATGAAAGAATTCGACGACGAAGAAGACGACGAAAAAGAAACCAAATAATCCAAGAACATAACAGGTGGGTCGATGAATGAAGTTGATGTAAAACGCATCGCCGATGCATTGGAGCGGATGTCACCTGCACCTGCGGCGGCCCCTGATTTTGACGCGGCGGATGCCTTTGTCTGGCATGTTGATCCAGATCGTTTGGCCCCTGTGCCCAGTGTTTCGCGTGTGGATTTGTCCCTTTTGGTCGGTGTAGACCGATCACGTGATACATTGATGCAAAACACCTTGCAGTTTGCCAAGGGATACTCGGCTAACAACGCACTATTGTGGGGCGCGCGGGGCATGGGCAAATCGTCCTTGGTTAAGGCGATCCACGGCGCGATGAATGCGCAGGGCCATCCCTTGAAAATTGTGGAACTGCAGCGTGAAGATTTGCCCACCGTTGGACGCCTATTGAACCATCTACGTGATAGCGAACATCGGTTTGTGTTGTTTTGTGATGATCTCAGCTTTTCGCATGATGATGAACATTACAAATCGCTGAAGGCGGTTTTGGATGGGGGGATCGAGGGACGGCCGGATAACGTTATTCTTTATGCTACATCTAATCGTCGTCATTTGATGCCGCGCGATATGATCGAAAACGAACGCAGCAGCGCGATCAATCCGTCCGAGGCTGTTGAAGAAAAGGTATCCCTGTCCGATCGCTTTGGCCTATGGCTGGGATTCCACCCCTGTTCACAGGATGATTATTTCGACATGATCTTTGGCTATTGCAAAGCCCACGGTGTGGTTGAAGACGAAGATGTTATCCGCGCAGAAGCCATCGAGTGGACCCGCACGCGCGGATCCCGTTCGGGGCGCGTTGCCTGGCAGTATTTCGTAGACCTTGCAGGACGAAAAGGCGTGCGGTTGTCCTAACTAAACTAATTTAAAGCGTAAAACGCTTTATTCATTTCAGCGTTTTCTCTAAGGCATCGGTTGGCCGCATCCTCGTCGATTTGGAGCTGTAGATCGATACTGCTGATCAGAGGTTCAGGATCAAATCCATCTGGCAAGTTCACCGAGGCTTCATAAAATGATGTCTGAGCGTTGTAAGTAACTTCGGATTTATCAGAATTTAGGGTGATATTTGCCTTTGCACCACCCGTTCCCTCCAAGATGGCGTTGATCGATTTCAGATCAAATGGATTTGAATTTCCAAACACGATTCTGGATTGCGAACCATCTTCTTTTTGTATTGTAAAATGAAACTCTCCTGCGATCCGAACCGCAAGGCCCACCGATATTAATCGCGCACTTAGACCAAGGTTGCGAACAAATGTACTCGATGCATCCTGATATCTCCCAGAATTTGCGACGCTGACCAATCCATCCTTGAATGCGGCCAATACAAATCGGGGCAGAACTATACTGGTTCCATGTTCAATGTTATAAATTTCATTTGTGTTGCGCATTGCACCACCTGTTGAATTTGTAACACTAAAAATGACATCCTTGGGTTGTTGCCTAAATTTGTTGCATAAATTTGGTCTCCCTCCACGCTGACCTTGATTGGGCCGAGTGGAACAGTTTGCTTGGATTGCGTGCCTGTTGCCATATTATTCAAAACGATTGGCAGAATTTCGGCGCCTACTTTGGCGACATCTTTTACGACGTCAAAAATACCCATAAGGAATTTCCTAACTAAAAAATTAACGAATATTCAAAAGGTATCTTAGTTAACCAACAGATGTGTTATCAAAAAAGTAAACTGAGTATACATGAATGAAAATGGCCGCTGCGATGAAACAGCGGCCACTTAAATTGTGAAATGCAATTGATTAGTTCAGGTAATCCATTGGATCAACACTCTCTAATCCTTTACGAACCTCAAAATGGACGTAGGACGGATTGCCCGCTGGGACCTTTGCGATGCCTTGACCGCGCAGCAGGTTATCGCCTTTGGCAATCATAATATCGGATAGATTTGCATAGACTGTCAGCAGGTTATCTGCGTGTTTCACAACAACGATTGGTACTTGATTAACGTCCATTGTGACGGCTGCAACGACCCCATCCATGGCGGCAACAACGGTTGTGCCTGCGGGGGATGAAATGTCGATACCATCGGTTTTGCCTTTGGCATATTCGCGTATGATTTTACCCTTAACAGGATATCCCATGCGTCCACCACTGGGGGCTGCAACGGGTTCAGGTTTGGGCTCTGGTTTTGCAACAACCTCGGGCTCTGGCTCGGGCAGCGGGGTTGTTGAACTGGGTGGGGGTGGCGTTGGGCTTCCTGCACCGGGGGTTGTGGTTGGGGGAACTGGTGCTGCTGTTTCCGCAGGCAGTGGGATCAACAGATATTGTCCTTCGCGTACGGTTAGGTTGCCATCCAAATTGTTCCATTCGGCCAATGCACTGACCGTTACGTTGTACAGTCGCGAAATGGTAAAGGCGGTTTCCCCGCGCACGACCTTGTGGCGGATGGGTTCGATGCCGTCACTGTTTGGTGTGCTTTTCGCAGGTTCATTGCTTTGCGCATTTTCAATCGCGGTATTGGCAAGTTCGGTCACATCAATGGGTGTGTCCTCGGCCGCGGCAACGGGTGCATCCTCTAACTTTTGGGGAAGGGCAATAATCGTGCCGGGGGCAAGCGGTTCATCCACCTGCAATCCGTTATAGCGTGCAATTGGACCCGCCGCCGTATTCAGACGCGCGGCGATTTTACCAACGGTGTCCCCGTCCAGTGCTTCTACAACTTGATAGGTGGGATAAGAGATCACACCACGTTCATCTGCAACGGGTTTCGCACGCGATGCGTTTTGCGCAGCCTCGGTCGTGTCATATTGCCCGCCGCGCAGGTCAATGTCGAAAGTATCCATGTTGCCACATGCACTGACGCCTAGAAAAAGCGCAGCTGACAGGGGCCATGTAATCGGTTTTAGGGTCTTTATGCTCATCTTTTAGGGGTCCCCATAAATATGGTTAAACTGCCTCGGTTTTTATTGTTTGTCTCTATATTAGCTATCTTTTCCCATTCCCTCAACCAGCGGGACAAAACGAACGGATCTTAGGTCATCGTAATCAAAGCCCGTTTCGGTTCGTGTTACCCGAATAAGGCTTTGAACCGTGTCGGATTGGCCAACGGGAACAATCATAATCCCACCCGGTTTTAGCTGTGATAACAGGGTCCCGGGCGGATCTTCTGCAGCGGCGGTGACGATGATACGGTCAAATGGAGCCTGATCGGGTAACCCATGTGATCCATCCGCAAGGATCGGCGTAATATTGCTCAGATCCAGCTCTTGGAATAGGCGCGTGGCCTCGCGCACCAATGGGCGATGACGTTCCACCGTATAAACGCGGCGTGCCAATTGGCTTAGAATGGCGGCCTGATAACCCGATCCCGTGCCCACCTCTAAAACTTTATCGCGCGGACCAACCTTTAACGCTTGGGTCATTAACCCCACGACAGAGGGTTGTGAAATTGTCTGGCCACATGCGATGGGCAGAGGCATGTCCTCATACGCGCGTGCGGAAAAAACGCCTGATACAAACGGACCCCGATCAATGCGTTCCATTGCCGTCAGAACACGGCTGTCTGTCACCCCCTTGGATCGCAGGGCAAACAGGAATTGCATCTTTTGTTCGGGATCAAGATCCATTGGGACTTACGATTTTTCTAAGATGTCATAGGCTGTTAAATCGGCACGCATCGGCGTGATCGAAATATATCCGTCCAAATTGACGCCTGCATCAGACGTATCACCCACGGCCACGTGCTGATCGCCGCCTTTCACATACAAAAAATCGCGGTTGTTCGGCGCTGTTTGCATGATGGCAGAAAACTGGCTGCCTTTTCGGCGGCCTTGGGCTGCGAATTTGTGTCCCTTTACATCCGCCGCGGGGACAGGTGGAAAGTTGACGTTATAGAAAATGTGATAATCTGACGGGTTGTCATATTCGCGCGAAATCAAGTCACGCAAAATATCGGTGCCGTGCACATGGCTTGCTTCAAATGGGTCCGCCGCGTCATAGTTTTTGGGGCCCAAATATTGGGACAAGGCAAAGGATTTGATACCCTGCAATGCGCCTTCAAGTGCTGCGCCAATCGTGCCAGAATATAGAACATTTTCGGCAGAATTATTGCCGCGGTTCACCCCCGACAAGATCACATCGGGCCGTTCAGGCATAATGTGATAAAGCCCAGCTAAAACGCAATCGGCAGGATAGCCATCAACCGAATAGCGCCGTTCAGAAATTTTGTTGATTAACATGGGCGATGTGTAGCTGATGCAATGGGCAACGCCAGAACGCTCTTGGGTTGGGGCGATGACCCAAACCTCACCTGTGTCGCCTGCCAATTCATGCGCGATCTTTTCCAGCGCTTTCAGCCCAGGTGCGTTAATTCCATCGTCATTCGTGATCAAAATGCGCATCAGTTGCCCTCAAAATATCTGCTCTGCCCATAGGACATAGAGGAGCAGGCAGGTTCGGGCAAGTCTTTGCTGTGCGAAGCTGCTAGTTGGCAAGGTACTCTTGCAATAGGGTCGCCGCGACATCACTTGGCGCGTTTAGGCCACTGCGATCTTCCCCAGGGAAAAAGCGGGCACGCGTGGCGGTTGGCATCGCAGGGGGTGTCATGATTTTCACCACAGGGCCTGTATTTTCACATTCTTTCGCCCAACTTTGCGCTAATGCGATTTGCGCAGATTTTGTTGCACCATATGCGCCGAAAAACTTTTCCCCTTCATGCGCATCATCAAAGAACATTGCCCAACCCGATGCCCCCAACAACGGGGTTACATAGGGGATCAAGATACCTGTTGTTTTGACGTTCAGTTGAATGGATTTTTCCCAATCTTTTTCATCCATTGTTGCCGCAGGTCCGATTGGGGCGGCGTGCACTGCCGTATGCGCCCAAAAATCTACTTTGCCCCAACGATCAAAAATGGAACGGCATAAATGTGCCATTGCATCTGCATTGTTAACGTCCATTGGGGCCAATGTTGCCTGTCCGCCTTTGGCCTTGATCCGATCATCAAGCTCTTCAAGCGCGCCAGTTGTGCGTGCAACAGCAATTACGTGATGAGAGGGGGCAAGCGCTTCTGCCAAAGCGGCGCCAAGGCCGCGCGACGCGCCAGTGATAAGTGCAATTTTTTGATCCATACCCGCGCGTTTGCAAGAAAAGCGTTTTGATGTCAACCTGTCTGATCAGTGAGGCCCGTGTGACCATATTCCTCAAGCATTGTCATCAGCATTTCATAGGTCATACCATCCAGTTGTAATCCATAAAGGGCGTCTTCCTCTAATGCGGCATGTGTGATGGGACGCTGAAACCCATCGCGCGGTTGAATGCAACAGGCGTGTGGGCCTGGATAACCGGGGATGATGTTTGCAATCCATCCAAATTGCATGTCCATCGCCCCTTGTTCGCCGCTGGGATACGTTTCGTAAAACAGATCAAAACTGTGTTTATCCAGATGCACCCAGATACCCAAGATTAGGCAGCCTTCAATATCGTGAAAGGGCAATAACATCACGGTGCGGACAAAATGACGGTCCTGAATACGACAGAAATCATGGGTCAGGATATCGCCCGTCGCTGTGTGGAACGCGTCATTATCTTGGGATGTGTTGTCGCCGTCCCATTCCTCGGGCGCGGAATAGGCCAAGGACAAGAGGTCACGCAGAGGTGTCTTGCAGCATGGGCAGGTGCGTTCCCCCTTCAACAGGTCAATCCAACGCACATCGGGTCGCGGCGTTTCTGAAAACGCCGACGGGGGATCGTTGGTTTTTTTGGTGAATTTATTTAAAAGCGTCACTCAGCGGCCTTAACCGCAAATCCCTTTTCAATCATATCTGATGGTGCCACTGGGTATTCCCCCGAGAAGCAGGCATCACAATATTGAGGACAAGATGCATTGCGCCCATTTTGTTCCCCAACGGCCCGATAAAGGCCATCCAAGGAAATGAATTTTAGGCTATCAACAGCCAGATGGTCGCGCATCTCTTCTTCGGACATGGTGGCTGCCAGCAATTTTTCGCGCTGCGGCGTGTCCACACCATAAAAACAGGGCCATGCAGTTGGGGGCGAGGCAATGCGGAAATGCACCTCGGCTGCACCTGCATCCAGGATCATCTCTTTGATCTTGCGTGATGTTGTTCCTCGAACCACAGAGTCATCCACCAAAATGATACGCTTCCCTTTAACCAACGCGCGATTGACGTTTAGTTTTAGGCGCACACCCATGTTTCGGATCTGCTCGGTCGGTTCAATAAAGGTGCGTCCCATATATTGGTTACGGATGATCCCCATGGCAAATGGGATGCCAGATTCCTGTGAAAACCCGATTGCCGCGGGTGTTCCACTGTCTGGGACGGCACAGACCAAGTCGGCCTCAACGGGGCTTTCCTTGGCCAATTCAACGCCAATTTGGCGGCGGGTTTCATACACTGAACGCCCGCCAATGATGCTGTCGGGGCGTGAAAAATAGACGTGTTCAAAGATACAGAAACGTGGGTCCTGTTTGCGGAATGGGAAATTGCTGTCGATCCCTTTGTCGGTGATCACCACCATTTCACCGGGTTCAACCTCGCGGACGAATTCCGCACCAATGATGTCCAAGGCGCATGTTTCCGAGCTAAGCGCATAGCCATCGCCAACCTTGCCAATTACCAAGGGGCGCACACCCAATGGATCGCGCACACCGATCAATTTGGTTCGGGTCATCGCAACAACGGAAAAGGCACCTTCGACACGTCGCAGGGCGTCTTCCATGCGTTCGGGAATGTTGCGTTGAAGAGATCGCGCCATCAGGTGGATGATACATTCACTGTCAGATGAGCTTTGGAAAATTGAACCACGCTCAATCAATTCACGGCGCAATGCATCCGCATTTGTCAGGTTCCCGTTATGCGCAAGCGCTGCACCGCCCATGGCAAATTCACCAAAAAAGGGTTGCACATCGCGGATCGCGGCGGCCTTGGACCCGGCTGTCGAATAGCGCACATGCCCGATTGAAAGTTCCCCAGGAAGGGTTTGCATCAGGGATTGTGATGTAAAATTATCGCGCACATATCCGAAACGTCGGGCCGAATTGAACCCTGCATCTGGGTCATACGCCACAATACCACCGGCCTCTTGTCCGCGATGCTGCAATGCGTGCAGACCAAGCGCCACAAAGTTTGCAGCGTCGGCAACGCCGATCACCCCAAACACACCACATTCTTCTTTTAGTTTGTCGTCATCAAACGGGTGAGCGGGGGGCATTTGCTTGCAAGACAAGTCAGGAAACTCCGATTCCATTTCGTGGGTGGCCCCTACATACTGGTATTGGGGGAAAGTGTCACGAAACTATAACAATTAAATCTGGGTCATGCGGATAGTTGGATATGCCCGTCCCACCGAACGTTTTATTCAGCGTTGCAGACAGAGACCAATTCTTCGTATTGCACGGTCACCCAGCCAAGGGCGCGTTCGGGATTGCGGGCCTCGATCTGGGCGGCCATATCACCAAACACCTTGGCTGATCGGCTTTCATCCACCATAGGCAGGCTTTGTGAACTCAAAACCGCGCTATAGGCGAAAAAGGCAATCGCGATCAGGGCAATGCCGCGCAACACACCAAAGATAAAGCCCAGCACCTGATCCACCTTACCCAACACAGATTTGTTGATCAGGGACGAAAGAAGGGGCGTAAAAAACGAAACGACCATCAGTGTGATTGCAAATACCGCGGCAAAAGAGGCGATGATGGACAATTCACAGCTATCGGCAAGGATCGGGCCGATCATTGGTATTTCTTCGATCAACGGCATTACGTTTGGCGCGAAAACAAAGGCCACGATTGCGGCGGCGACCCATCCTGCAATGGCCATGGCCTCGCGTACCAGACCGCGTGAATATGCCAGCAATGAGGACAGCACGATAATCACGGCCACCACTGCGTCGACTACGTTAAATCCTTCCATGGCCGCTTGCCCTTTTCCTCAGCCTAAGTCGTGCCGAAAGTTTCGACAACGAATGACGCAATATCCGACATTTGCGCCATGTCAATTCCACTTACTTGTGCCTGTTTCCCACCAACAGGTCCGATAGCCCGTGTGAAACCAAGTTTTTGCGCTTCTTTCAACCTATTTTCTGTCTGTGCGACAGCACGAAGCGCTCCGGACAGGCTGAGTTCCCCAAAAACCACACAATTTTCCGCCAATGGCGTGTTTTCGCGTGCCGACAGCAATGCTGCAGCAACGGCCAGATCGGCGGCAGGTTCATTGACGCGCATGCCGCCTGCCACGTTTAGATATACATCCAGCCCCGAAAATGCGATACCCGCGCGTGCCTCAAGTACTGCCAGGATCATTGATAGACGTCCGCTGTCCCATCCCACAACGGTGCGTCGTGGTTGGCTAAGGGGGCTGGGTGCGACCAATGCCTGAAATTCAACCAATACGGGTCTGGTTCCTTCGATCCCTGCAAATACGGCGGCACCTGGTGCGGTGTTTTCGCGATCTGTTAAAAACAGGGCAGAGGGATTTTTGACCTCTTCCAAACCGCGGCCAGACATTTCAAAAACGCCAATTTCATCCGAGGCCCCAAAACGGTTTTTGACCGCGCGCAGAATGCGGAATTGATGGCCACGTTCGCCCTCGAAATATAAAACCGTATCGACCATGTGTTCGACAACACGGGGGCCTGCAATCTGACCCTCTTTCGTCACATGACCAACCAAGATGACCGAGGCACCTTTGCGTTTTGCAAATGTGGTCAGTTCATGGGCCGCAGAGCGTACTTGGGACACACTGCCCGGCGCGCTTTCGACCGTATCGGCCCACATGGTTTGAATTGAATCGATGATCACCAGATCGGGTTTTTCCGTGTCCATCGTTGTTAAAATATTACGCAGGTTCGTATCCGCGCCCAGTTGCACATTCGCTGATCCAAGGCCCAAACGTTGCGCCCTCATGCGTACCTGTGCGCTGGCCTCTTCGCCCGAGATGTAAAGAACCTTTAATCCCGCTTCGGAAAATCGCGCCGCCGCTTGCAACAGTAGGGTTGATTTCCCAATCCCCGGATCGCCACCGACCAAAATCGCAGAGGCAGGCACCAAACCACCGCCCAAAACACGGTCAAGCTCATCAATCCCAGAGTTGGTGCGGGGCAAAGGGGCCTCTTGGCTGGCCAAATCCGTCAGCTTAATGGCATTGCCCTTCATCCCGCCGATCGATCCCTTTTTTGGACCAACGGACAGACCACCGTCTTCGATAATTGTGTTCCATTCACCGCAGGCCTCGCAACGACCTGACCATTTTGTCGTGACATTGCCGCAGGCGGAACAGGAATAGGATGTGGTTGATTTTGCCATGGGTCAACTTCTGCCAGAAGGGGAAGAGCGTGACAAGGCAGAAGAGGACATCACCGACACCAAGAGCGAGAGAAGCACACAAAATGTGAACAAGTACATCCCCCATTCCGTTTCAACGCGGCCCACGCCAATGCCCTTGGCCGCCGTAATATAAAGCGCAATTAAAAACACATCGGCCATGGCAAAGCGTGACAGTATGGCCAATGCATGCGTCCATGATTTGGGGGCCAACCCAAAATCAATTGCAACCTTACACAGTGTTTTGCCCATGGGCAAAAGGACCGCGAACAAAACAACAATCAGCGACAAAAATGGATCATTCTGCCAAAGCGTTAAAATACCGCTGATAATGGTGATTTCGGACATTCCGAACAGGGGCAGCAGCCCTGCGCTCATCAATGGAGAAAACCAAGAAATGGGATATAGGATCAACAGCGTCAGATTGACGTATTTCACAATGTGCTGACCCATAAACCCACAAGCCCAATGATCAATAAAATATGCATCCCGTCAATAACCATCACCCGCCCGTGTTTTTGGGGCATCGTATTTAGAAAAATAAAGGATGCCAGCAATGGGGTGAACATACCGTCCCATGTGCGGATCAAAAACTGTGCAATGCCCGCCCATGGTTGCTGATAAATTTGGAAATAGGGAACGACGAAATGCGCGGCGATCCCCGCAATACAGATGCCGATAGTGAAGACTGAAAAATATCGTGCTGTACCTGTGCGCAGGGCGGCCTTGACCCCCGCAAGGATCAAAAGCACCTCGAGATAGACAAATTTTTTCACCATCAGGAAAAGTAAAACATTCATGGATGGTTCAAAAAAGCTGGATGTCATCGGATCGCCTCAATCGGTCCATCGGCGCGTCCGTTGATGAATTGATCGATATAGGGATCGCCAGATTGATCCATGTCGCCAACTGGGCCTGTCCACTGGATGCGTCCTGCATGCAGCATCGCAATATCATCTGCAATGGTGCGCACAGATGTCATATCGTGGGTAATGGTCATGGCCGTTGCCCCCATATCCACCACGATTTCGCGGATCAGATCGTTGATCACGCCTGACATGATCGGGTCAAGGCCCGTTGTGGGTTCGTCAAAAAAGATGATTTCGGGATCGGCCGCAATGGCACGTGCCAAACTGACACGTTTTTGCATGCCGCCTGACAGTTCCGCGGGAAATCGATCTGCCACATCTGGTTTCAGACCCACGCGGCGCAATTTTTCGATGGCGATGTCGCGCGCTTCGTCCTTCGGGCGTTTCAGCGACCCGCGCATCAGACGAAAGGCGATATTTTGCCAAACAGGTAGGCTGTCAAATAATGCGCCACCCTGAAATAACATGCCAAATCGGGCCAAAAATGCGTCGCGATCTGCCTGGGTGATATCCTGTCCATCAACCAAAATTTGCCCCTGATCGGGTGTGATTAACCCCAAGATGGATTTCAAAAGAACGGATTTTCCTGTGCCTGATCCCCCGATGATCACCATGGATTTTCCACGCATGATCGACAGATAGACACCTGCCAGAACATGGTTTTGACCAAAGGATTTATGAAGGCCGTGCAATTCAATCATGATGTGAAAAACACCTCGGTCAGGATGTAGTTCGCAGCCAAGATTAAAACGCTGGCCGCAACGACGGCAGATTTTGTGGCACGCCCCACGCCTTGGGCGCCGCGACCAGAATTCATGCCGTGATAACATCCCATCAAGGCCACGATAAAGCCAAAGACTGCGCCCTTGACCATGCCCGAAACCACATCTGCGGTTTCCAGAAAATCAACGGTGTTCTTCAGATAGGCCGCCGCGTTGAAATCCAATCGGTTCACGCCCACCAAGAATCCACCAAATATGCCAATGGCGTCCCCAACGGCCACAAGGATCGGCAAAGACAGTGTTGCCGCCAACACGCGGGGCAATGTCAGATATTTCATTGGGTCAGTTGAAAGCGTGACCAAGGCATCAATTTGTTCGGTCACCTTCATCGTGCCGATTTCCGCCGCAATCGAGCTTGCCACGCGTGCCGCCACCATCAAGCCCCCAAGTACGGGACCAAGTTCACGCACCATGCCAATGGCCACGATGCTGGGCACCACGGCCTCTGCACTGAAACGGGCACCCCCTGCATAAATTTGCAAGGCCAATGCGCCCCCTGTGAAAAACGCGGTTAGGCCCACAACAGGTAGCGATAGCCATCCAATTTGCACCAAGGCCTGAAAAAACTCGCGCGGATAAAACGGAGGAAGAGCCAAATGTTTTACTGTATTGACCGCGAAAATAACGACGCGCCCAATGCTTGCCAGCATGGCAAGTACCGCTGATCCAAGTGCGCCAAGTGCACCCGTCATCCCATATCCCCTACATATCTGCGCTGATAGCGCCCGCCAAGAGAGGTTAGAATTTCATATCCAATTGTACCAGCGTTTTCTGCCAGAACGTCAATTGTTTGCCGATCGTTTAATAATTCAAGGCTTTCAACAGGTTGGGTCAGCAGTGTGACATCCACCCCGATTAGATCCATTGAAATGCGCCCCACAATCGGGCAGGGCACGTCACCCGCATATAGCGCCGTTTTGCCGCCCATTGCGCGAATGATCCCATCGGCATACCCCGCAGATACGGTTGCGATGCGGCGCGGTGTTGGTGCGCGCCATGTGTTTGAATAGCCCACAGTTTCGCCCACATCGACCTCGCGTGTTTGGATGATGGGGATGTTCACTTTGGCAACAGGGTGTGCCTGCTCAAAGGGGAAGCCGCCATATAGCCCAACGCCTGGGCGGGTCAGATCAAAATGATAGTCAGATCCAAGTAATATCCCACCCGTTGCCGATAGCGATTTGGGAATGTCCAAGTCGTCGGTCATTTCATGGAATTCTGCCAATTGTTTGGCGTTCATGTCGTGATCAGGGTCATCCGCACAGGCCAAATGGGACATGATCAGCTTGGGGTTCAAAGGCAGCGCCAATTCGCGCACCGCGTGCCATTCAACAGGTTCCATGCCCAAACGGTTCATGCCTGTGTCCAACTGAATGCCAAATGGATGATTGGGCAGGGTTTCCACATGCCGGATTAATTGATCCACGGAATTCAACAGGGGCGTCAGGCGATATTCACGGATCAATTCCGTGTCCCCCTGCATATGCCCGCCAAAGACATGGATCGTGGGTGCATTGCCCACGGATTTACGCACAACCACCCCTTCTTCTGCAACGGCCACGAAAAAGGTTTGAACGCCTTCTTTCAGCAATGCTTTGGCCACAAACCCAGCGCCCAGACCATAGGCATTCGCCTTGACCACGGCGCCTGTTTCGCCGCTGGTTTTTTCGTTCAATGCGCGCCAATTCGCGCGAATGGCATCTAAATCAATACTTAACGTGGCTGTACTCATACCCTCGTTTTGACAGTCTTAGCATTTAGGTCAAGCGGATTCTCGGTTGCATTGCGCACCAAAGCGCGTTGATATGCGGGTGTAAGGATGCAAAAATGATATTTGATAAATTTACGCTTTCGCTGATTACGGCGATTTTGGGCTTTGGCATATGGAATATTCAGCGGTTTATGGAAGATCGCAAAAATACCCATGCAAAGGTATTAAAACAGGACAACCTAGTCCGCGCCATTTATGCAGAAATTGATTTCAACACGACGGATATGGAAATCTTCCTAACGAAAAGCCCGTCACTGCCCGTGTTGCGCAAAGCGATGGCGGAGCGTGATGACCTTATCCCTCATATAACAGACGCCCGTCACACATGGTTTTACAGTTCACGGATTTCCGAAATGCACGTCATATCCGATGATCTAATGTCACAAATCGTTCAGTTTTACGGATTGTTGGAAAAAATTAAAATGCAGGTCGAAGGTTTGAACGCCAAAAGTTATAGCACCCTGAGCCCTTCAGGACGGTTTAAAGTGGTGGTTTTGATCCGCAATACCGCGGAAGAAGCATGGCTTTGTGGAAAAGATTTACTGCGTGGATTAGAGCATGCATATCGCGAATTGGAACTCGCTAGATACCAGCGGCCAGAGTTGGTGGAAATTGGAACATTGCGCACAAGGATGAAGGCGCTTGAAACGCGCATAGAGGCGGCAAAAACCGCATCAATCAGATGATTATTGGATCAGGGCCCAGTTTCAACAGTGTCCTCCCCTTTGGGATAGTATCCCAAAATTGACTGCCATATGCAAGCCTGTCACAGATATGGGTATGAAACCCAGTATTATCAACTATTTGACGCTGGGTGATATTCAAAAAACGCGCCCCCCATTGCAACACGTTTAAATCCCATGGTCAGATACACCTGATGGGCCGGTTCGTTTTGCAAATCTGCCGATACAGTGATGTAACTTGCACCAAATTCTGCCGCGGCATTGGTTAAATATTCCATAAATTGCCGTGCGCAGCCCTGTCCACGGTAGCTTTCATCAATGAAAAGTTGATGCAAATGTAGGCCCGATGTCGCGCTATGCAGACGGAACAGGGGATAATAGGCCATCAATCCAATAACCTGTCCGCGATCCTCGGCCAATATGACACGCAATTGCGTTTCTGTATCATTCAGAACCTTGTGAAAAAAGGCGGGATCCAATTTTGACTGATCGTCATGAAAGGCGCACAGCGCCTTGATCTTAGCACACACAATATCGGCATCCTGTGCACCCGCGATCCGTAAATGAAATTTCGACATAAAAACACCTTACACTTTATGCGTGTATTGTCAGCATAGCTGTCGATGTTTTCCAAGTGAAAAGCGCAGGGTTTAGTATTCGTTGTCCTGTTGCCAGGGTTTAGCCAGGTTGCCGAATTTCGTGAACCGACCCTCAAACGACAGATCAACAGTTCCAATTGGGCCGTGCCGCTGTTTGCCAATGATGACCTCTGCGCGGCCATGCAGGCGTTCCATTTCTTCTTGCCAATGCGCCATTTTTTCCAAATCGTGATCGCCGGGTTTTTCGCGTTCTTTGTAGTATTCTTCACGGAACACAAACATCACCACATCCGCGTCCTGTTCAATCGAACCAGATTCCCGCAGGTCAGACAATTGTGGGCGTTTGTCATCGCGATTTTCCACCTGACGCGACAACTGGGATAGGGCAATCACAGGGATATCCAATTCCTTGGCAATCGCCTTCATCCCTTGGGTAATTTCGGAAACTTCGTTTACGCGGCTATCTTTGGCAGAGGCGGGACGAACCAATTGCAGGTAGTCGATGATCAACACATCCAGCCCATGCGTGCGTTTCAATCGACGCGCCCGCGCGGCCAACTGTGAAATCGGCAGGGCAGGTGTGTCATCGATATATAGCGGACAGCTTTCCAATGATTTGGCCGCGTCCACAAATTGGCGGAACTCACCCTCGGTCATGTCGCCTTTGCGGATTTGTTCCGATGGAATTTCAGCGGCCTCTGACAAAATACGCGCGGCCAATTGTTCGGCGCTCATTTCCAATGAATAGAACCCAACGACACCGCCGTCCAATGTGCCCTCTTCCCCATTGGGTTTCATGCCCCGCCGATAGGCTTTGGCAATGTTAAAGGCCACGTTGGTCGCAAGCGATGTTTTCCCCATCGAGGGACGACCCGCAAGGATGATCAAATCCGAAGGGTGCAAGCCCCCCATCTTTTTATCCAGATCAATCAATCCTGTTGAAATGCCTGCCAGCCCGCCATCGCGCTGATAGGCCAGGTTCGCCATATCAACAGCACCCGTTACGGCCGATAGGAAGGATTTAAAACCGCTGTCTGATTGACCCTCTTCTGCCAACGCGTAAAGCGATTGTTCCGCCTCAACGATTTGTTTTTTCGGGTCTTGATCCACATCTGCACGGCGCGCACGGGCGGAAATATCATCGCCCACACGGATCAATTCGCGCCGCATGGCCAGATCATAAATCAGCTGTGCGTAATCGCGCACCGCAAAACCCGCAATCGCGGCACCCGCCAAACGCGCCAAATAGGCTGATCCACCCAGTTCACGCAGACCCACGTCATCGGATAAAAAGGCATCTAAAGTGACAGGCGAGGCAAGGTTGTTTTTCGTGATCCGTGCGGCGGCTACTTCGAAAATGCGGGCGTGCACAGGTTCATAGAAATGCTGAGATTTGATGATTGAGGCAACGCGGTCATAAATTTCGTTGTTTGTCAGGATCGCACCCAGCAATTGCTGCTCTGCCTCGATGGAATGGGGCATCGTGTCGGGCAGTTGGATTTCTGCGCCTGTCGGATTGATCTCTGCAACTTTGTTCATGTCTTCCCCCGCGTCGTGAGAATTGTTGTAATCTGCCCCTGTGGCAGGGGCAAATTGTATATTCCTGTGGATAACCTGTGGATTAGCATATTTTGGGGGATAAATCCACAAAAACGCTAAATATAGGATGTGGCTCTAAAGATTTTACGGAACCTATCCGTTATTTCCCATCCGCTTTTCTTGCCATTCACGTGGGTTGTTCAGGAATTTTTCAACCTCTGCCAATGTCCCTGTGTCATAGGCATTTTGCGCCTTGGCTTCGGCTAAAACATCCCACCATGTGCATAGGTAATGTAGGCTAACACCATGATCTGACAGGGTTTTGATTGTTTCGGGGAAGATGTCGTAATAAAAGATCACGGCCGTATGCGCACAGGTTGCACCTGTTTCACGGATCGCATCCACAAAGGACAGTTTTGAACCTCCATCGGTTGTTAGGTCCTCAACCAACAAAACACGCTGACCTTCACTCATCGCACCTTCGATTCGGGCATTGCGACCGTAACCTTTGGGTTTTTTGCGCACATATGTCATGGGCAGCGCCATGCGTTCTGCAACCAGTGCTGAAAACGGAATGCCCGCTGTTTCGCCGCCCGCAATGTTGTCAAACGCCTCAAGTCCCGCGTTGCGCATGACGGTCACTGTCATGAAATCCATCAGGGTTGAACGAATACGTGGATAGCTGATCAGTTTGCGGCAATCCACATATGTCGGGCTTGGCAGGCCAGAGGCCAGTGTAAACGGATCTTCTGCATTGAAATGCACGGCCTTGATTTCAAGCAACATGCGCGCCGACAGACGGGCGATTTCAGAAGCGTCGGGATAAGAACTTGGGATCATGAGAATTTCCTTTTACTCAGCGGACCAAAAAACATCAAAGCCAGGGTCAAAAACGGTTAATTGACCTTCGGGTGTTTCGATTTTGGATGGGAATTTTACGGGTGTGTCCTGTTTTGTCAGCGTCAGCGTGCCAGTGTTCACAGGCTGGCCATAGAACGCGGGACCGTTTTCACACGCAAAGGCTCGCAAGTGATCAAGGGCGCCTGCCTCCTCAAACACATGGGCCAGTAGGGACATGGTATTTGGTGCGGTAAAGCAACCTGCACAGCCGCAAGCGCTTTCTTTATGAGGGTCCAAGTGCGGGGCGCTGTCTGTCCCTAGGAAAAAGCGTGCATCGCCGCTGGTTGCCGCCTCAACCAATGCCTGACGGTGTTCTTCACGCTTGGCAACGGGCAGGCAGTAGTAATGCGGTTTGATCCCGCCGACCAAGATGTGGTTGCGGTTGATGATCAGGTGATGTGTGGTGATTGTCGCGCCCAGATTATCACCGCCTGTACGGGCATAATCCACGCCATTCTTTGTGGTGATATGTTCCATAATCACACGCAACTCTGGGATTGCACGGCGCATAGGATCCAAAACCGTTTCTATAAACGCAGCCTCGCGATCAAAGATGTCGATGTCGTCATGGGTGACTTCGCCGTGCACACACAGAGGGCATCCAATCTCGGCCATTTTATCCAGCACGTGACGCACCTTTTCGAAATTACGCACGCCTGAGGCTGAGTTCGTTGTAGCGCCTGCAGGGTATAGTTTTACTGCGGTGATCAAACCTGATGTATAGGCCGCGGCCAAATCCTCTGGGTCCGTATCCTCGGTCAGATAGAGCGTCATAAGGGGCGTGAATGTGGCGTCCGTGGGCATTGCCGCCAGAATTCTGTCCCGATAGGCGCGCGCATCATCCGCGCGGACGACCGGTGGCACCAAATTTGGCATGATGATCGCACGATCAAAATGACGTGTTGTGTGGGGCAAAACAGTGTTCAGCATGGCACCATCGCGCAGGTGCAAATGCCAATCATCGGGGCGGGGCAGGGTGATTGTTGTGCTCATGCCCCTGCGGTTACACAAAATACGCGCAGGTTTCTAGTCCAGTTTGACGGAATTATTCTGCCGCCGTTTGTTCCACCTGTTGCAGTGCTGCAACGAATTTAGGGGCGGTTGGATGCAGGCGCAGTGTATGTTGGCACACCAATTTTGTCATCAACGGACCTGAACGTGCCTGTGTCTGATCTAAAAGGGTGCGCAAATGGCGTAACATCTCGCGCCGCCCACGCTGTAATTTATAGAATTCCTTTGCTGGATCATCCGATGTTAGGGCCGCAATCGCGGGCAAAAACCGCGTCGCCTGAAAAAATTCTGCTGGATCGACTGATTTCACGATGCTGCGCAGATGCGTGACATTATCCCCTTGAAACAGGGCTGCGTGCATCGCATTTTCGGGGCTTTCCTGGTCATAAAAGACAAAGACATCCTTGGCGCTTTCACACATTTTGGGGGCATATCCAAAACGTGTTGTGAAATCCTGTCGCCGTGTGTGTTTGAACCGTTTGTCCCACGATGCGATGCTGGGGTTCAGCGTGGCCTGCGGATTGATTGCGATGACCGTCGCCATTGGATAACTGACGCTATAGGCCGCGGCCGCATAACCGCCCGCGTAGCAGCCGTAAAAGATGGCATCATTAAACTGATCCAAAAACCCATCGTCAATCAACCGATCAAAATGGCGGATGACATGGGGATCGCGGAACCAATCCTGATGTTCGCTGACAACGCACAGATGTGACCATCCCTTTTCCTGCGCCAATTGCCAACCAATCGGAACACCCGCCGCATAGGCGGACAGGTCAGAATGGTGTTCAAATGTGACGATCAGGGTTTTTGATTGTTCCCATAGAACGGTTGCGTGTTTGGGGCCAAGATAATCAACAAAAACATCATCGCTTGCCGCATCATCAATCTGCGCAAGCCAAGTTTGAAAATCTAACCCCGATAGGTCACCGGGTTCAAAAACACCATGATCCCGCATATGGGCACCCCAATAGTTACTATTAAATTAGTCATTATTCGCTAACTAAGCAACTAAAAGGCCAACTTTGCGGCGATTCTAAGATTTTTGACGCAATTGCGTGGCAAATCGTGCGGGCATGGGTTGTGAGGGGGGAGTGATTAACAAACGTCCCATCAATGCGCGATATTCTTCATCCTTCATGGCCTTGGCAAAGCTGTCGTGACGCCAGGCCACCGCCTTATCATGAAGTTTGGCAATTTTTGCATCCCCTCGCAGTCTTTCGATTTCGCCCATCAGCGCAGTGTTATGACGTTGAATTGTCTTATCTTCTTCCTGGCAAAAATTGCGATCGCACCAATAATCCATGTTAAGCCCCTGATAGGACGAACCACTGCGCCCACGCATAGCTTTCAGGATGAAACTTTGCATCGCGCCCAATGCGTAGTGATTGACTTGCGCAAGTTTATAATTGTCCTGCGTGTAATCCGAAAACAGTTGTTTGGTTTTAAACGCGCTGGGCAAAACCTCGCCCGAGCCTGAAAACCACTGTGCGTCTTTTACCCGATCACTATCTGGCTGTTTTGGGCGGTGGACACCCAGTTTGCCGTAAATTCTGTTGTTACGATACAGCGTTTTGATCATGAACGCGCGCCATGGCCAATGCATGATTTTTGGGGCGGCCCGTGCGAATTGGTCGGTGATCAGGCGATCTTTGAATTCGATGATCCCGTTGTTGCCAAACATCCGCCACGTCAGGGCGATGGCATCTGCTTCGGGCAGGGCGGCGATCAGATCGGTAATTTTACCATCCCCCACATGAATATTCAGAAATTAGTCGATATCCAAATGCATGATCCAATCGGCCTCTTTCACGGCCTTTTGGCGATCGGCGAGTTTTAGGGCCGCAAATTGAATGCCGCGCTCGTCATATGGGCCATCATTGCGCAGGTGAATAATTTCGCCTGACTTTGACAGATGATCCAGCATCTCATCGCTGCCATCTTCGCAATCGTTGGATAAAATCACGATATCGGTAAACCCAATGATTTTATGATAGGCGATCCATTCCAACAGGAACGCGCCCTCATTCTTTTGCGTTGTGACAGCCGTGATTTTCACCCAGCACCTCTTTGATGTTTTGGTGTCACCCTAAACACCAATCTTAAATTTCACAATTTCAATGCTGGGATAGCCTGCAAATCACTCTACGTTGTGGCGTCTATACGACTTTTTTGCGATACCTCGGCGCTTGACCCCACGAAAACAAAGTGCAGCATGGGGTCAGAAAGAGCGAGGAGATGGAATGAGCGTATTTACTTCAATCGACGATGTTCAGAACAAATTGTCTGAACAGGGCTATGTGTGTTCCCGTGCGCTTGCCACCGTGGTGTTTTTATCACTGAAATTGGGGCGACCTCTCTTTCTTGAAGGCGAAGCGGGGGTTGGCAAAACCGAAATCGCCAAAGCGATGGCCGCCGTGTTGGGGCGCAAGCTGATCCGTTTGCAATGTTATGAAGGGCTTGATGCATCTTCGGCGGTGTATGAATGGAATTTTCCCGCGCAAATGGTTGCAATCCGCACGGCTGAGGCTGCGGGTGGATCGAATAAAGATGCCTTGCAAACGGAATTGTTCAGCGATCAATACCTAATCAAACGCCCCCTGCTTGAGGCGATGCAACCCGATGAAAATGGTGCGCCGATTCTATTGATTGATGAATTGGACCGGACCGATGAACCCTTTGAGGCCTTCTTGCTAGAAGCGCTTTCGGATTTTCAGGTCACCATCCCAGAATTGGGAACCATCAAGGCACCTGAACCTCCAATTGTGATCCTAACCTCAAACCGTACCCGCGAGGTGCATGACGCCCTGAAACGGCGGTGTCTGTATCATTGGGTGGATTATCCAAACTTTGAACGCGAGGTTAGCATTTTGAACGCCTGCGCCCCCGAAGTGTCCCAAGCCCTCAGCGAAGAGGTGATCGCCTTTGTCCAAGCGTTGCGCACAGAGGATTTGTTCAAAAAACCAGGTGTCGCAGAAAGCATTGATTGGGCGAAATGTTTGCTGGCGCTTGATGTCGTATCCCTGAGCCCCGAAGTGATTTCAGATACGCTTGGGGCCGTTTTGAAATACCAAGACGACATTGCCAAAATCCAAGGGTCCGAGGCCAAACGAATTTTGGATGAGGCCAAATCAGGATTAGCAGAGGCATCTGCATAAATGGCCGAATACGTACCACTGGAAATCCCAGATAGCCCAAAGCTTGCCCAAAATATTATTCATTTTGGGCGTGCGCTGCGGCGTGCGGGATTGCCCATTGGACCGGGGCGCGTGATTGATGCCATCGATGCGGTCAAAGCGGCAGGGTTTACCAATCAGCAGGATTTCTATTGGACGCTGCATGCCTGTTTCGTAAATCGACCTGAACATCGTGCTGTGTTTGCGCAGATATTCAGGCTTTATTGGCGCGATCCACGGTATTTGGAACATATGATGTCCATGATGCTGCCTGCGGTGCGCGGCGTCCAAGAAGAACGCGCCGCCCACGCGGCCGAAAAACGCGCAGCAGAAGCACTATTGGATGGCATGCAGCCCGATATGCCAAAGCCCGAAGAGGACGAAGAAAACGAAGAAACCATGGTCGAAGTTGATGCATCCTTTACCGCATCAACCAAAGAACGATTAAAAACGCTGGATTTTGAACAGATGAGCACGACAGAAATTGCCGCTGCGAAACGCATGCTTTCACGTCTGACGCTGCCTGTGAAACCAATCGCATCGCGTCGCACCAAAGCCAGCCACCTGACAGCGCGTGTTGATCCCGCGCGAACCCTGCGCGCGGCGATGCGACAGGGCGGTGAATTTGATGGGTTGCGGTTCAAAAAACAACGGATCAGATGGCCCAATCTGATCGTCCTGTGTGATATTTCAGGATCCATGAGCCAATATAGCCGTATGGTTTTGCATTTTCTCCACGCGGTTGCCAATCAAAAGGGTGCAGGATGGGCCAAGGTGCATGCCTTTACCTTTGGCACGCGCTTGACAAATATTTCACGTCATTTGGCGAATAAGGATGTCGATGCCGCCCTTGCTGCCGCAGGAAGCGAGGCCCAAGATTGGGAGGGCGGAACGCGTATTGCCGCCTGTCTTCATGATTTCAACCGTGACTGGTCACGCCGCGTGATGGGGCAGGGGGCCGTTGTGTTGTTGATCACAGACGGGTTGGACCGTGATGATGAATATGACTTGTCCCGTGAAATGCAACGCCTGCAGCTTTCGGCAAAACGCTTGATTTGGTTAAACCCGCTGTTGCGCTGGGATGGGTTTGCGCCAAGGGCTGGTGGAATTACGGCAATGCTCCCATATGTAGATAGCTTTCGCGCGTCGCATTCGGTTGCATCTTTGGAAGATTTGGCAAATGTGATTTCGGCGCCCGATGATCGCGGTGAATTGGCGCGGATGCTGGCAGAGATGCGGGCGGCTGCGTAACAAAGGATGGACAAAATGGACCGATTTGAAAACATTCCTGAAACTGCGTTGCGCTGGCACCAAGAGGGCAAGGGTGCAGTTTTGGCCACGGTGGTTGAAACATGGGGATCTGCCCCACGCCGCGTTGGCGGGCAATTGGTGATCAACCGTCAGGGCGAAATGGAAGGATCAGTTTCGGGCGGATGTGTCGAAGGCGCCGTTGTCCTAGAGGCGATTGAGGCGCTGGAAAAAGGCACCCACATGCTGTTGGAATATGGGATCAGCGATGGGGATGCCTTTGCCGTTGGGCTGGCCTGCGGGGGGACCATTCGTATTTTGGTGGAACCCATTGGCGATGTGATGCCCGTATCCTTGCTAGAACAACTGGTTCAGGCCCGCGCAAATCGCCGCGCTGTTGCCTATGTCGTGAATGTGAAAACGGGGGTGCGCGCGCTTGTGTCCGAAGGGTATGATGCGCGTTTCCGAATGGATCGTTCTGGATTTGACGAGGATCAAGAG
>CAXACF010000002.1:0-18843 GCA_963967125.1 uncultured Rhodobacterales bacterium
TTTCGTGGTTTGACCCCCAGTGGTGCGCGTGCCGAATTTGCCCGTGTTCCCATTTCACCCGATACCCTAAACGCGGCGGTTTCACTGCCAGCTGAGCTGAGCGCGCGTCTGACCGATGTTGTTTTGGAAAACGAAAATCACGCGGGGGCGATTGTTCATGTTTCCGATTATTTGGCGCGTCCTCGGGTTGGTCTTTATTCCCTCGATCCATCTGAAGAAGTCGCCGAAGTGCTTCAGCCGCTGCATTATTTGCGCACCGCACTCCGGCAAAATGCGGAGATTGTCGAACAGTCCTTGGATGATATCTTGTTATCCAAACCAGATGCGATCTTTGTAACCGACGTATCACGCCTTCCTGACGAAGCTGAATTGGTCAACTGGGTCACAAATGGGGGTACATTGGTGCAATTTGCTGGGCCCACAACCGCACTAAATGCAGTTGATTTGGGTGCATCAGAATTAATGCCCGTTCGTTTGCGACAGGGTGGGCGCCAGCTGGGTGGTGCGATGACATGGGAAACGCCGAAACAACTTGCGCCATTTTCGCGCCAAAGCCCCTTTTTCGGATTGGAAATTCCGGATGACATTGTCGTGAACGCTCAGGTTTTGGCCGAGCCTGACGCGGATCTATCATCGCGAGTTATTGGGGAATTGTCTGATGGGACCCCGCTGGTAACACGCATGGCACTGGGGGATGGCCAAGTTGTGTTTTTCCACATCACTGCGAATGCAGATTGGTCAAATCTGGCCCTTTCGGAATTGTTCGTTGATATGAATAAGCGATTGGTGTCACGTACATTGGCATTGGACAGCACCGAAATTCCTGACGACATGACCTGGCAAAGTGTGAAATTGATTGATCATGTTGGTGCATTGATCGACCCAGAAATTCCATTAGCCGTCTCGTCAGAACAATTGATGTCATCAGGGATCAGCGCAGAAGTTCCGGGTGGCATATATACATCTGATGAATTCACAATTGCCCGAAATATCGGTGCAGGTGTAGGGGATATTCACCCTATGAAATGGCCTGCTGACGTGACGGTTCGTGTAGGGGCGGATGTTGCAAATGCACTACCGCTTGCGCAGTACTTGTTTGTATTTGCAATTTTCTTACTTATGATCGACGTGATCGCATCGGCGCGTGTTGCTGGGCGCTTGGCTCTGCTGGTCTCATGTATTTGGGTGGCAATGCCCGATTTGGTTCGTGCGCAAGGTGAATTAAGTGCTGCATCCGAAATTACCTTTGCGCATGTTTTGACGGGTGATCAACGTTTGGATCAAATGGCGCGGTCTGGACTGTTTGGGTTGTCTGACGCTTTATTCTTTCGAACATCGGTTGAACCAAGTTTACCTGTCGGTGTGGATGTGGAATTTGATGAACTGGCCTACTATCCATTTTTGTATTGGCCTGTTCCAGACAAAAACATCGCACTTACTCCAAACGCGGTTGATCGACTGAACCGATACATGCGGCAGGGTGGGGTCATTGTATTTGACAGCCGCGATGCAGGAATTGGAACAACACAAACATATTTGCGCGACCTGTTGAGGCAATTGGATATTCCGCCGCTTGATCCGCTACCAAAGGATCATGTTGTGAACAGGACATTTTACCTGATCCAAGATGCCCCTGGGCGTTATTTGGACGGTCAAGTCTGGGTCGAGGCGGCAGCGAACAAGGAACAATCTGATCCTGCAATGCCGTTTAGAAAACTAAATGACGGGGTGACGCCAGTTATTATTGGGTCGAACGACTGGGCCGCGGCCTGGGCAATCAACGAGCAGGGTGATCCAATGTACCCCATTGGGCGTGGTAGGGCAGGGGAACGGCAACGGGAAATGGCCATTCGATTTGGCATCAACCTTGTTATGCATGTTTTGACGGGGAACTATAAATCAGATCAGGTTCATGTACCTGCATTGCTGGATCGGTTGGGGCAATGATGCAGTCGGTCGTTTTTTCCTATTTGATCCCATTTCCGTTGCTAATTATTCTAATCGCGACAGCGATTGCAGTGGTGCTATATGCCAGATATCTGGGTTTGCGCGGTTGGCCGTTCCGAATGCTTGCCGCTGGATTTGTCCTTCTTGCGCTTGCGAACCCAAGCTTGCGAATTGAAGAGCGGCAGGGGCTAAGCGACATCGTACTGATCGTTGTCGATGAAACCAGTTCCCATGGACTTTCCGATCGCGCGGCGCAAACAGAATTGGTCCTGAATCAGATTCAACAGCGTGTTGCGAATAAAGAGCGTGATATCGAAATCTTGCGTGTAAAAGACGGTGAAAAGAATGCGGGCACCCTTATCTTTTCTGAAATTCGACAGGCGCTATCGGATATTCCCGTAAATCGGCTAAGTGGTATTTTCATTATTTCTGATGGTCAGGCACATGAGGATTTCGTGGGCCTTCCAATTGATGTGCCTGTGCATCACATCGTGATCGGAGAAAAGCGCACCTTTGATCGAAAGCTAAGTGTTTTGAATGCCCCCGCCTTCGGGATCATTGGCGAAAGCGTTCCAATGGTTTTACGTGTGGATGATTTGGATAATGAACAAAACATACAAAATCAAAGCGCGCGCGTTTATGCTCGCGTTGGGTCTGTCCGTGTTATCGAATTCACTGTCCCAATCGGCCAAGATACAGAATTGCGCGTGAATGTTGGAAATGCGGGTCAGAATATTATCGAATTTTGGATTGACCCGCTGGATGGTGAATTGACTGACCAGAATAATCGCAGCGTGGTTGTCGTAAATGGCGTGCGCGATCGTTTGCGTGTCCTGTTGGTTTCTGGCGCACCGCACCCCGGGGGACGGGTTTGGCGCAATCTGCTGAAATCGGACAGTTCTGTTGACTTGGTGCATTTCACGATCCTGCGTCCACCTGCGAAACAGGATGGAGTCCCTGTTTCTGAATTGTCCCTGATCGCGTTTCCAACCCGTGAACTGTTCATGGAAAAGATTGATGATTTTGATTTGATCATCTTTGATCGCTATAAACGGCGCGGGATCTTACCACGATCGTACTTGGAAAATATCGCACGATATGTGCGCGATGGTGGAGCGATCTTGGTGGCGGCGGGTCCTGACTTTGCCTCGGCAAACTCGATTTATCGATCACCGCTGCAGGATGTATTACCCGCTGCACCCACTGCGCGTGTCATCGAAGAACGATATATCCCAACCGTAACAGATTTGGGGGATCGTCATCCTGTCACCCGTGGATTGCCACAACAGGACGATTGGGGTGCTTGGTTGCGACAAATTGAGGTGATCCCTGATCGTGGTCAAACCTTGATGTCAGGTGTGGATGAGCGTGCGCTGTTGACCCTTGATCGGGTCGGCGCGGGGCGCGTTGCCCTTTTGGCGTCCGATCATGCTTGGCTTTGGTATCGGGGGTACGAGGCGGGCGGACCACAACAGGAGTTGTTAAAGCGTTTGGCCCACTGGTTGATGAAAGAACCAGAGTTAGAGGAAGAAAGCATTACCATTTCTGTCGAAGGTGAACAGGTGAACGTCCGACAGTATTCTTTGTCAGAAACGCTGGAGCCTGCTGAAGTTCGTGCGCCTGATGGTGTAATTTCTGTGGTCAATATGGAACCGTCTGGTCTTGGAGAGTTTATAGGTACGTTTGTTTCGAATGAGCAGGGCATTTTCGAAATTCGTTCCAATGGTGTTCAGCGCGTTTTTGCAAAAGGGGCCGCAAACCCGATTGAGTTTTTTGACCCACGTCCCTCTGTCGATGTTCTTGCACCTTTGGTTTCAGCGACCAAGGGTGGGCAAATCTGGGCATTGGACGGTTTGCCATCCATCCGCGAAATCCGCAGGGAACGCGTGGCGGCAGGCCGAAATTGGATGGGTGTTGTCAAAAACAACGCTTATGCGACCCTTGGTGTGCGTCAATCTCCATTATTCCCACCATGGTTATATCTTTTATTGGCACTGGGATCAGCGGTATTGGGATGGCTGCGAGAGGGACGATTTGAACGGCGTTAATTTTGGTGCGTACCTTGCCTTTTGATTAAATTGGTTATATTTATTTACCAATATAGCGAGGTTACACCATGGAAATGCCAGCACCAGATCAGTTTACGTTATCCCGCAAGGCAGAGATCGTTGCGCGACTGCGTGCAGCTTTGCCCGCAGATGTTGTCATTGATGACCCTGCTGAAACCAAAGCCTACGAATGCGATGCACTTTCTGCATATCGCTGCCCGCCCTTGGCTGTTGTTCTTCCCTACTCAACTGAGGACGTGGCAACTGCGCTAAAGATTTGTAACGAAATGAACGTACCCGTGGTCCCGCGCGGCGCAGGGACGTCATTGGCGGGTGGAGCGTTGCCGACGGCCGACAGCGTGATCATTGGTGTTGCACGTATGAATGAAGTGTTGGAATGCGATTACAAAAACCGTGTCATCCGCGTGCAGACTGGGCGCACAAACCTAAGCGTCACGGGTGCCGTTGAGGAAGACGACTTTTTCTATGCGCCCGATCCATCCAGCCAGTTGGCCTGCGCAATCGCGGGCAATATTGCGATGAATTCAGGCGGTGCGCATTGTTTGAAATATGGTGTGACCTCAAACAATTTAATGGGCGTAAAATTGGTTACGATGCAGGGTGATATCCTTGACATCGGAGGCAGCCATTTGGACGCAGATGGGTTGGATTTGTTGGGAGTCATCTGCGGTTCCGAAGGCCAGCTGGGCATCGTGACAGAGGCAACATTGCGTATCCTGCACAAACCCGAAGGTGCGCTGCCCGTATTAATGGGTTTTGATAGTAACGAAGTTGCGGGTGCCTGCGTGTCTGACATTATTCGCGCAGGCGTGCTGCCTGTGGCGATTGAATTCATGGACCGTCCCTGTATCCGCGCAACAGAAGCCTTTGCCGGCGCTGGGTATCCCGATTGTGAAGCGCTTTTGATTGTCGAAGTCGAAGGCAGCGATTTGGAAATAGAAGAGCAATTGGACAAAATTCTGGACATTGCCAAGGCCCACAACCCCGTTGAACTACGCCGTGCAAGCGATGCTGGAGAAGCGGGGCGCATATGGCTTGGCCGTAAATCTGCCTTTGGGGCGATGGGGCAAATCAATGATTACATGTGTCTTGATGGGACAATCCCAGTTTCGCAATTGCCCTATGTTTTGCGACGCATCTCGGAACTTAGCGCGGAATTTGGGCTGGATGTGGGGAACGTATTTCATGCAGGTGACGGAAACATGCATCCATTGATTCTGTATAATGCAAATAAAGAAGGTGACTTGGAAAAGTGCGAAGCTTTTGGTGCCGAAATCCTAAAACTGTGCGTTGAAGTCGGAGGCTGCCTAACAGGTGAACATGGTGTGGGAATCGAGAAACGTGATTTGATGTCTGTTCAATTCAGCGCTCTGGATCTTGAAGCACAAATGAAAATCAAAGACGTGTTTGATCCAAAATGGCTCTTGAACGCGGCCAAGGTCTTTCCCTTGGATGCGACACAATCAAGGCGAGATGGTTGTTCCCAATGAGCCAAACGTTCAAGTTCAACCACGAACAAGGCCTAGCGGGTTTTGTGCAAGAACGCGTTGATCCTGTATTCATCACAGGTGGGCAAACACGTGGCGTTGATCTGACGCACGACCGTATTGATATGACGGGCCTAAGCGGTGTCGTTGATTACGAACCAGGTGCGCTTACGATGGTTGCCAAGGCGGGCACAACGCTACAGCACATAGAAGAGGTCCTGAAAGCCGAGGGCCAGCAATTGGCGTTTGAGCCGACCATTTTGAACAATGCGCTTGGAGCGTCTGGTGCATCCACCATTGGTGGTGTGTTCGCAACAAATGCCAGTGGCCCGCGCCGAATTCAGGCAGGTGCAGCACGCGATTTTTTACTGGGTGTGCGATATGTGGATGGCCATGGCAATGTGATCAAAAATGGTGGTCGCGTTATGAAAAATGTGACGGGCTATGACATTGTGAAACTGATGGCTGGCAGTTGGGGCACATTGGGATTGCTGAGTGAGGTGTCATTCAAAGTTTTGCCAATGCCCGCCGCGCAGGCCACCCTTGTTATTTCGGGCATCAATGCTGACGTTGCTGTTGATGTGATGACAGCATCGCTTAACACCGCATTTGATGTGAACGGTGTTGCCTATGATATCGCTGCGAAATGCACCTATGTACGTTTGGAAGGTTTCGAACAATCCGTGAAATATCGAACGAAATCGCTGATAGAAATTTTGGGCGCCCAACGCGATATCACTGTTTACGAAGACGCTGAAAGTGGAAACGTGTGGTCGAAAATTCGAATGCTTGCCGCGATTTCCGATCAGCGTGGTGATTTATGGAAAATCTCTGTGCGTCCGACGGATGGGCCCCAGATCGTACAAAAGTTGGGGTTAACGTCGGGGATCATGGATTGGTCTGGTGGTTTGATCTGGGCGAAGTTGGACTCTGGCAAAACGGCGCGTGAAATTTTGGGCGATATTCCGGGCCACGCAATTAATCTTTCTGCGAAGACGGGTTTAAAATTCTCAAACACCAATGCAGCGTTGACGCACCTACAAGGCGCAATTCGCGAAAAATTTGATCCCAAAGGTATCTTTAATCCGGGCTTAATGGGGTAGGCATGCAAACGTTTTTTTCTGATGACCAATTGAAGGACATCGATTTTCAACGCTCAAATGAAATTTTGCGGGCTTGCGTGCATTGCGGGTTTTGTACAGCGACATGTCCAACCTATCAGGTTCTGGGCGATGAATTGGATAGCCCACGTGGGCGGATATATCTGATCAAAGATATGTTGGAAAATAACCGTGTACCTGACAAGAAAACAGTTCAGCACATAGACCGATGTTTGTCATGTTTATCCTGCATGACGACCTGTCCATCGGGGGTGCATTACATGCACCTGGTTGATCATGCGCGCGCCTATATCGAACAAAATTACAAGCGTCCTTTGAGTGAACGCCTGCTGCGATCGGTTTTGGCAAAGGTGCTTCCTTATCCAACACGTTTTCGTCTGGCCCTTTTGGGTGCAAAACTGGCGCGGCCATTTGTGCGATTTGTGCCGGATGCGCGCCTACGTGCGATGATCAAAATGGCGCCCAAACAAATCCCCGCCGTCAGTCGAAACGACGATCCACAGGTGTTTCCGCCTGAAACGCCGATCAAAAAACGCGTGGCGCTTATGACAGGGTGCGCGCAGCGGGCCCTGAACACAGATATCAATGATGCAACGATCCGTGTGTTGAAACGGTTTGGGTGCGAAGTGGTAATTGCGGACGGACAGGGGTGTTGTGGTGCGCTGACCCATCACATGGGCAAGGTCGATGAATCGCATGCATCAGCGGCGAAAAATATCAACGCATGGCACGCTGAAATCGAAAACGGTGGCTTGGATGCAATCGTAATAAATACCAGCGGATGTGGCACAACTGTCAAGGATTATGAACATATGTTCCGCGACACGCCGCTTGCTGAAAAGGCTGCCAAAGTGTCTGAAATCGCCAAGGATATTTCGGAAGTATTGATTGATCTGGATTTACCCGAACAGGCGCATGCCGATCTGCGCGTGGCCTATCACGCTGCCTGTTCATTGCAGCACGGACAAAAGATCAAGGATCATCCAAAGGCACTATTGCGCAAAATGGGATTTGAGGTTGTTGAACCTGCTGATGCACATTTGTGTTGTGGATCAGCTGGTACGTATAACCTGATGCAGCCTGAAATTTCAGGTCAGTTGAAAACGAATAAGCTGCGCCGTTTGATGGCCAAGTCGCCCGATATTATCGCCGCGGGCAATATTGGGTGCATGATGCAACTGGGATCGGATGCAGAGGTTCCTGTCGTGCACACAGTCGAATTGATCGATTGGGCAACAGGCGGCCCCAAACCTGGGGCGTTAAACGCGGGGGCAAAATCCCAAAAGCCTGAAATTCCTATCCTTAGATAGTTGACCTTGGTCACATTCTTGCCTCAACTCTCTGCTAAGCCTAGCGGCTTAGTCAGGAGTGATCGGTGTGCGATTCTTAGTAAGTGGTATTTTTTGGCTTTTAAGTAGCTTTGCCGTTGCTGCAGAGAGCGATCTTGATTTGTTGAATTCCATGGATCAGGGGCGCGAATGGGGTGCAGTTGGGCGTCTATCTTTGGATAATGGCAATGGGTTTTGCACGGCGACATTGATCGCTGATGATATCGTATTAACCGCAGGACACTGTGTTTATGATAAATCAACGGGTGCTTTGGCGGACCTAACATCGTTTGAATTTCAGGCAAGTTGGCGCAATGGTCGCGCGGAAAGTTATCGTGGCATTCGTGAAATTGCCGTTCATTCACAATATCAGTTTGCAGAAGAAGCAAGCATTGAGCGCATTCAATTTGATGTCGCTCTTTTGCGTCTAGAAACACCCATTCGCAATCCTAATGTGACGCCGATGCGTTTGACTGAACTGCCCAAAATTGGCAGCAACATCGGGGTTGTTTCATACGCCAAAGGTCGGATGGAGGCGCCATCTGTTCAAAGCCGTTGCCTTGCAGCCGCACAGCAAAACAATGTTCTGGTCATGACGTGCGACGTGGATTTTGGTGCGTCTGGTTCCCCGGTATTTGCGACCACGCAGTCAGGCATTGGCATTGTGTCGGTTGTTTCGGCGATGGCGGATATGGACGGGCGTCCTGTTTCGCTTGGGGCATCTGTAAATCCCGTTGTCACAGATTTGATTGCGAAACTTTCTCCGACTGATGAGCTGCGCTCTGAAACGGGTAGGCGCAGAAACACAGGCGCAAAGTTTCAGCGGCCCTAACCCTTGAAACCCTTTGGGGCCTTTCCCACCTGTATAACACAGGCGCCACCGAGTGGGTCTGTTGATTATAATTCCTGCGCCAGTTGGGCAGGGCAATGAAATGGTTTCGCTCAAAGGAGGACACCCATGCGACATTTTGATTTTTCACCCCTATATCGTGCAACCGTTGGTTTTGATCAGATCGCCGAAATGATGGACCGCGTTTTAGCCAGCGATAACACGGGGCCCAGTTATCCACCCTATAACATCGAAAAAACGGCTGACGACGCGTATCGTATTTCCGTGGCTGTTGCTGGATTTTCCGAAACGGATCTAAACGTTGAAGTAAAAGAAAACGCTTTGATCGTTTCCGCGCAAAAGCCAGAGGCAAGTGACGCCGCAACCTACCTGCATCGGGGGATTGCCACACGCGCGTTTGAACGACGCTTCCAATTGGCGGATCACGTACGTGTCCATGGGGCAAGTTACTCTAATGGAATGCTGCATATTGATTTGGTCCGCGAACTGCCAGAGGCCTATAAACCGCGCCGGATTGAAATTACCTCAGCAGTTGCACCAGAAATTGTGGATGCAAAAGTAAACTAATCCTTATTGATCGGTTGCCGTTATTGCGGCAACCATTGGTCCGACTGACCAACCAACGCCCGAACGTCCCAGTTCGGGCGCATATAATTTTGAAGCATTCCCATCAAAATATAGTGCATTTTGAACCTCCAACACGTCTTGGAAAAACGACGTGAATTCGTAAAAATTGACCCGTTGGTTGGAAATGACGAAATGCGCGGTTTGACCGTCTGACGACACACCGACGCCGTTTCGGATGTATTTTGATGTGCTTCCTTTCAGGATGCGCGGATGAAAAATATTTTCATGAAGTAGTAGTGGGCCAGATTGGGTCGCATAGGTACAGTTTGGCTTTTTGGCAAGATAGTCGTGCGTTTCAAATATGTGATAGTGTGAGTCCGTAATGCAAAAAATGCCGTTTGGCAGCATGCCGAAATTTCCAGGTCCCGCGTTTGAAACGACCCGCATCTCTTCTTGGTTGTTTTCCAAATAGTGTCCAACTGGGCACAGATCGGAATGAAACATCCCCGCGTTCATGGCAAAGAGAACGTCTGTACCCTTGTTGGACAAATCTTCGATCAAATTTACAAATTGCCCATAGGGCTGACCGTTATCATCATAAAGGAAAAGTGCGATCTGATCTCGATCCACGTTCACCTGACAGGTGCTGTATGAAATATCGTTATAAGTATGGTCCGCACAATGGGAGGCGAAAACAGGAGATGCAAAAACACAAAGGCACAGCGCCCTGATCATGTTTCGTCCAAATCGCGCAACACATCGTCCTGCGAAAACAAACGGCGCGTTTCATCCATCCGATCAAAGGTTTCATCTAACCGAAATCGTAAATCAGGCGTGAATTTCAGCGATAGATTTTTTGAAATCGCGCGACGCAATTCAGATTTGTTTTTTGCAAGAAGGGCAATGACGTCTTGTCCGCCTTGTCCCCCTAATGGGCAAACATAGGCCGTTGCGATTTTTAGATCTGGTGAGGTTGTTACCTCGCCAACAGTGATCGAAATGCGGTTTAGGTCGGGATCATGAATATCGCCGCGTGCCAAAACGTCAGATAACGTGCGACGAATTAGTTCGCCGACACGCAGTTGTCGCTGAGAGGGGCCTGGCCCGTCATGAAACTTGTTTTTTCCCATAATTCTTCTCTACGCCGATAGGTTGGCTTTGCCAAGGGGCGCCTAGCGCGTTATGTCACAGATTGAAAGAGAGGATTTCACGATGACACAACAACCTGCGATCGCAATTTTGGGTGCTTCTGGCCGTATGGGCCAAATGCTGGCACAAACCATCTTGGCCAGCGACAAGGCAAAATTGGTCGCCGCAGCTGATCGCGTTGGCAGTGATTGGATTGGTCAGGATTTGGGCGTCATGTCCGGTGGCATGGCAAATGGGATCATGGTGTCGGATGATGTAAAGGCGGTGTTTCAGCAGGCCGATGTTGTGATCGATTTCACCCTACCGCATGCGACGGTGCAGCATGCCAAAATTGCGGCGGAAACAGGGACTGCATTGGTCATTGGGACCACTGGAATGAATGAGGATGAACTTGCCGCGATTGCGCAGGCAGGGCAATCAACAGCGATTGTAAGGGCGGGAAATATGTCATTGGGTGTGAACCTGTTGACCCAACTGACGCAAAAGGTTGCAGCAGCCCTTGGCGAGGAATTCGATATTGAAGTTGTTGAATATCACCACAACCAAAAGGTGGACGCGCCATCGGGAACCGCGCTGATGTTGGGTGAAGCAGCCGCCGAAGGGCGAGGTGTTTCACTGAATGATGTAAAAGATTCTGGTCGTGATGGCATTACGGGTGCGCGCAAAACTGGAGACATTGGATTTGTCGCGGTGCGTGGTGGGGACATCGTTGGGGAACACGATGTTTTGTTTGCAGGACCAGGTGAACGCATTGTGTTGCGCCATGTTGCAACAGATCGCGCATTATTCGCGCGGGGCGCGGTGCGTGCTGCAATTTGGGCATCTGCACAGTCAGCGGGCGAATATTCGATGTTGGATGTGCTGGGCCTGTAAACCGCTATTTCGGTTTATAAGGTTCCATGCCAGCGCGTGCCAATGCATCGGCGCGTTCATTTTCTGGGTGTCCCGCGTGTCCCTTGACCCACTCCCACGTCACGTTGTGACGGGCCTGTGCGGCATCCAACCTCTGCCATAGCTCAACGTTTTTAACAGGCTTCTTCGCAGCGGTTTTCCACCCGTTTCGTTTCCACCCGTGAATCCACGTGCTGACCCCATCTTTTACGTATGAACTGTCGGTAACCACAGTGATCGTGCTTGCGCGGTCTAGTGTTTCGAGTGCGCTTATTGCGGCCATTAATTCCATTTGATTGTTTGTGGTTTCGCCTGCGCCACCTGACAGTTCGCGTTCTTTCACAATCTCGCCCGCATTGATCGCCTGAAGAACCACGCCCCAACCACCGGGGCCGGGATTTCCAGAACATGCACCATCCGTAAATGCTTTAAGTTCGAGCACGTGCAAATACTCCAATCCACGCACTCATCGATCCATCAAGTCCAGGTGTTTCACCCGTTGTGTGATCGATCCAATCGAAACCTGCATCTGTCAGCCAAGTTCGCAATTCGACTTCGCTGACATAGGTGTATAGCCGTTGCAGATCGTCGCGATGACGCCCGCTCCCTAATTTCATCGCAATGTATAACACGCCACCATTTTTGATCGCGGTATGGATGTTTTGCAGAAAGGCTGGAATATCTTCACGCGCAGCGTGCAGAAGGGAAAAGCTGGCCCATATGCCGTCGTAAGTGTCTTGTGCATTGAACTGATCAAATGTTGCTTGCCACGCGGTGACGCCTGAATGTTTTTGCGCATATGCCACCATCTTTTCAGATGCATCAAAGGCATCTGCAATGTGACCCTGTTTTGCCAAATATGCGGCTGAGGTGCCTGGCCCACATCCATAATCCAGAATGCGCGCCCCGCTTGGTAAGTACTCGTGAAACTGCACGAGGTCGTGCGGCACCCCTTCAGTCATGGCCGCGTATTCATTTGTATTGTCATCATAGATCGCGATTGTTTTCGGATCGATTGTCATGCTTGCTCTCGTAAAACGCGCGGGACTTTGAAATTCACATTTTCTTGTGCGGTTTCGACAATTTCAACCTCAACTTCGCCCTTGGCACGAAACGCGTCAATGACTTCGTTCACCAAAACCTCAGGCGCAGATGCGCCTGCTGTGATTCCGATATTCAGCATATCGCCAAGCGCGTTCCAATCAATGTCATCGGCCCGTTGAACAAGTTGTGCGTATTGGCAGCCTGCTTTCGCGCCCACTTCGACCAAGCGTTTAGAATTGGAAGAATTTGGCGCCCCTACAACAAGAAGGGCATCAACCTTACCTGCGATCGCCTTGACCGCCATTTGGCGGTTGGTGGTTGCGTAACAGATGTCTTCTTTGTGTGGGCCAACAATCTTTGGAAAACGATTTTGAAGGGCGGTTACAATATCGGCCGTATCATCAATGGACAGAGTGGTTTGCGTCACATAGGCCAAGCTATCGGGGTCACGTACATCCAGTTCTGCGACATCTTCAACCGTTTCAACCAGTAAAACCTCACCTTCGGGAAGTTGTCCCATTGTTCCAATCGTTTCGGGATGCCCTTTGTGTCCGATCATCACCATTTGCAAACCATTGCCGCTGTGACGCTCGGCTTCAATGTGGACTTTACTGACCAATGGACATGTCGCGTCCACAAAAATCATATTGCGATGTTCGGCTTCTTCAGGGACTGATTTGGGGACGCCGTGTGCGGAAAAAATCACAGGACGGTCATTGGGACATTCATCTAGTTCTTCGACAAAGATTGCGCCTTTGTCGCGCAAATTATCAACCACGAATTTATTGTGAACAATTTCGTGTCTGACATAGACGGGTGCCCCCCATTTTTCTAATGCCATTTCAACAATCTTTATTGCGCGATCAACCCCTGCGCAAAAACCTCGTGGTGCAGCAAGAAAGATTTTTCGTGTCATCGTGAATGCACTCTTATTTGTAAACTTTACTTATCACCTTGGTATTGAATGATCGAAGAAACGTAAACAAAAAACTCTGATCAGTTGTGTTGTTGGGACAGGTAAGCGCGTGGCGCTGCAGAGTGTGAAAAATGAAGTATCATTTGGTAGTCGGCATAAAAAAACCCGGCATGGCCGGGTTTCATTATTAGTTTGGTTCATAGGGTTGGGTGTCATCACCTTCACGTGTGGGGCGCCCGACAACATCCTTCAGGCCATCCAGCTCGATAAAGTTATCCGCCTGCCTGCGCAGTTCGTCTGCAATCATTGGTGGCTGGGATCGGATCGTTGACACAACAGATACCCGCACACCTTGGCGTTGCAACGCTTCGACCAGCGGTTTGAAATCACCGTCGCCCGAGAACAGAACAATGTGATCAACATGTGGTGCCAGCTCCATGGCGTTCACAGCTAATTCAATGTCCATATTGCCCTTAACTTTACGGCGTCCTTGGCTGTCGGTGTACTCCTTGGCCGTTTTGGTCACCATGTGGAAACCATTGTAATTCAACCAATCGACCAATGGGCGGATCGGTGAATATTCCTCATTATCCAACAGTGCTGTATAATAAAAGGCGCGCAACAACTTACCACGGCGCATGAATTCGGTGCGCAGCAGTTTATAGTCGATGTCGAAGCCTAGTGATTTTGCAGCGGCGTAAAGATTTGAGCCGTCGATGAACAGCGCGAGCCGCTCGTCTTTGTAAAACATATAATGTCCCTTCAAATATAATCAGCCCTAATTTCCGTGAGTAGTGGCGGGCTTCTGTCAAAGATGTCGCAAATTGACGTAAAAGTCATCTGGTAGCAAGTATAAGTTATGCCCATTAGGTATGCAAAGATAGACCGAATGGATTACTTAAGTTGCATAGTGGCTATAGGAAGCAATCAGAGGTTGAGCAATTCAAGCTCAAGTGATGTTCTAAGTGCCGCTCTTTCGCGTATCGCAGTATCGGTTGGGCATATTATATCGCTGAGTCGTTTTTTCAAAACACCCGCATTCCCGAAAGGGTCTGGACCAGATTTCGTAAATGCCGCGTTGGTGGTTCGCGCACAAGGTTCGGAAGATGTCATATTGAAAAAACTCCATGCGATTGAACATGAACTTGGTCGTGTCCGTGAAACACGGTGGGGGCAGCGAACAATTGATATCGATTTGATCGCTGTCGAACAAAATATCGTTCCCAATTCCGAAACCTTTAAGAAATGGCAACTTTTGCACCTTTCACAACAATCGAAAATCGCACCAGATCAATTAATTTTGCCCCATCCCCGAATGCAGGACCGTGCATTCGTATTGGGACCAATGATGGATATTTGTCCCAATTGGGTTCACCCAGTTATCCAAAAATCCGTCTCCCAAATGTATGATGTGTTGGATAGTCAGGATAAAGCAGAGGTATTGCCGCTGTAATATGGGCTTGTAATTCCTGCATTACAGCCGTAAAAGGCAGCCTCTACTCGTTAAATCAGGAGATTCCCATGGCACGCGTTACTGTTGAGGATTGCGTTGACAAAGTATCTAACCGCTTTGAACTTGTGATGCTTGCATCGCATCGTGCGCGTGAAATTTCTGCGGGATCAGCGATCACTGTGGATCGTGACAACGACAAAAACCCTGTTGTCGCATTGCGTGAAATTGCTGACGAAATGCAGTCTGCTGATGAACTTCGCGAACGTTTAATCGAAAGCCATCAGACACAAATCGAAGTTGACGAACCAGAAGACGACAGTATGGCACTTTTGATGGGTGGCGAAGCGGATAAACCTGCGGAAGACGACATGTCAGAAGAGAAACTTTTGCGTGCGCTTATGGCCGCGCAGGGGCAAGGGTGAGTGGCGCACTAAGCGAACTTGATGCGATCAGCGCCCAAGAATTGGCGGCGCTGGTCAAACAATACAATCCAAAATCCAATTCAGAGCTGATCGTTCAGGCATATAGTTATGGGCGCGAGAAGCATGAAGGTCAGTATCGCAAATCAGGCGAACCATATTTCACGCATCCAATAGCTGTTGCACAAATTTTAGCAGAGCAGAGATTGGATGATGCCACCATCATCACCGCCTTATTGCACGACACAATTGAAGATACAGAATCAAGCAAACAAGAGATCGCTCAACTTTTTTCTTTTGAAGTCGCCGAGCTGGTCGATGGTGTTACCAAACTAACCAAAATGCAGCTGTCTTCGATTGAAACGAAAGAGGCAGAAAACCTGCGCAAATTATTTTTGGCAATTGCTCAGGACATCCGTGTGATTCTGGTTAAACTTGCTGACCGGTTGCATAACATGCGTACAATACGAGCAATGAAGCCTGAAAAACAGGTTCAAAAGGCGCGCGAAACCATGGAAATTTTTGCGCCTCTTGCAGGACGTATGGGGATGCAGTCCATTCGCGAAGATCTTGAGGATTTGTCGTTCAGGGTTCTAAATCCAGAAGGCCGCCAGTCTATCATCCGCCGTTTTGTGACCCTGCAAAAAGAAACTGGAGACGTCATAGAGCGGATCAAATCGGACATGCTGTTGGAGTTGGAAAAGGCAGATGTCCATGCTGAAATAACGGGCCGGGCAAAGAAACCGTATTCCATTTGGCGCAAGATGGAAGAGAAGAACATTCCTTTCTCGAGACTCTCGGACATTTACGGGTTTCGAGCGATTTGCGAAAATGAGGCGGATTGTTATCGAACACTTGGGGTCATTCATCAGCGTTGGCGTGCTGTTCCTGGCCGATTCAAAGATTACATTAGCCAACCAAAAAGCAACGGGTATCGTTCGATTCACACCACCGTATCTGGCCGCGACGGCAAACGGGTCGAAGTACAAATTCGAACACGTCAAATGCATGATGTTGCCGAAAGTGGGGTTGCCGCGCACTGGTCATATCGTGACGGTGAACGCTCCGAAAATCCGTTTTCTGTTGATCCCGTTCAGTGGATTACGCGCCTGATCGATCAATTTGATAGTGAAGATGATCACTCTGCCTTTTTAGAGGCAGTCAAGCTTGAGATGTATTCAGATCAGGTGTTCTGTTTCACGCCAAAAGGTGATGTTTTGAAATTCCCCAAAGGGGCGTCGCCGATTGATTTTGCCTATGCAATTCACACGCGTATTGGAAATCGCTGTGTCGGGGCCAAGGTTGATGGTTTGCGTGTTCCGTTGTGGACGCGTTTGCGCAATGGGCAATCTGTTGAGATTATTGTTGCTCAAGGTCAAAAGCCACAATCAACCTGGCTTGAGATGGCTGTGACGGGTAAGGCCAAAACGGCCATCCGGCGCGCGCTTCGTGAAGCTGACCGAGAACGTTTGGTTAAAATGGGCGCAGAGTTATTGCGCGCGGCGTTCGAACATGTCGGCAAAAAACCGTCTGACAAGGCGTTGGAGTCTGCGGCAACAAAAATGCGCCTAAGTGACCGCGAAGAGATGTTGGCGCGTCTGGGTAGCACCGAATTGCGCCCGCGTGATGTAGTGAGTTTGATTTACCCAGAAATTGGTGTCGCAGATGTCCCCAAAGTCGACCAAAAACGTGCGGTCATTGGTTTGGGTGAAGGGCAGCATTTTGACCGACAGCAATGTTGTCAACCGTTGCCGGGTGAACGTATCGTTGGTCTTGCCGCGGCGGGGCGTGGGGTTGCAGTTCATGCAATCGATTGTGATGTTTTGGCGCGATACGAGGATAATCTTGATCTTTGGATTGATTTGCATTGGCAGGATGGAAAACATCCTGCTGCTTATGACGTCACGCTTGAACTGACAATCAGCAACGATGCAGGTGTTCTTGGGCGTGTTTGTTCAATGATTGGGGACACCGGGGCTAATATCTCGGACCTTGTATTTGTCGATCGTAAACCCGACTTCTTCAAAATAGAAATTTCTATCGATTTGAGTGATATTGAGCATTTGCATTCAGTGTTGTCGCGGCTAGAAGCAGAAACAGAGGTGGCAATGACAAAACGCTTACGTCGTTCAGAACTGGCAAAGACGGTACACTAAAGGAAGCACAGTGGTTTTCAAAAGACGTGAAAGACCTGCTGTTTTAGATAGGATATACCGCGCGATTTGGCCAAAGGGTGGCTGGACGCGGGCTTTCCATTATGTGCGCCATCGGCTTCGCAGACTGCCTGATACACCAGAACGAATTGCCCGGGGTATTTGGGCGGGTGTCTTTGTGACATTCACACCCTTTTATGGGGTGCATTTCATTTGTGCAGCTCTCATCGCCCGCGTGATGAGTGGTAATCTTCTTGCGGCGCTGTTAGGAACATTTTTTGGCAATCCGCTCACCTATATTCCGATCGGTGTTGTTTCTTTGAAAACAGGTCACCTATTGTTGGGAACTGAATTTGAACATGAACCCGGCGTTCGCGATCCTGGATTTATTGAGAAATTTGTATGGGCAGCCGACGATCTGCAGGAAAACATCATGGCCCTTTTCATGGGGCGTGAAATGGACTGGAGCAGTCTTGCTATCTTTTTTGATGAGGTCTTTTTCCCGTATATGGTCGGTGGAATAATTCCAGGTGTTTTTGTCGCAACGATTGCCTATTTCCTAACCGTCCCTATTATTCATGCCTATCAAAAGCGTCGTAAGGGTTTGTTCAAAGCGCGTGCTGCACTACGTCGTAAGGACAAGAACTGATTTAAACGCATTCAAAACATGAGGGTGGGATGTCAAAGTTAAGACTTGGTGTGAATATTGATCACGTTGCAACCGTTCGCAACGCGCGTGGATCGGCCTACCCCGACCCCGTTCGTGCGGCTATTTTGGCGCAAAGCGCAGGCGCTGACGGCATCACTGCCCATCTGCGTGAGGATCGTCGACATATCGTGGATGATGATATTGAACGCATGATGGACGCGATCAATCTACCACTGAATTTCGAAATGGCAGCAACGGACGAAATGCAGGCAATTGCATTGCGTCACAAACCACATGCTGTCTGTATTGTCCCCGAACGCCGTGAAGAACGTACCACAGAAGGTGGGCTTGAGGTCGCGCGCGAAGAAAACCGATTGGCCCATTTCATTGCACCCTTGCGCGATGCTGGGTGTCGGGTTTCAATATTTATCGCGGCCGATAAACGTCAGATTGATGCCGCCCATCGCATTGGCGCACAGGTTATCGAATTACACACTGGGGCCTATTGCGATTATCATTATGAAGGCAAATTCGAAGAACGCGATCAAGAATTGGCGCGTTTGACAGAAATGGCCGTTTATGCGCATTCATTGGGATTAGAGGTGCATGCAGGCCACGGCCTCACCTATGACACTGTGGCACCGATTGCGAAATTGCCGCAGCTCATGGAACTGAACATCGGTCATTTTTTGATTGGTGAGGCTGTTTTCGTCGGCCTGGAAGGTGCGATTGTGCAAATGCGCAGTCTTATGGATGAGGCGCGTGGATGATCATCGGCATCGGAACCGATCTTGCCAATA
>CAXACF010000003.1:0-16015 GCA_963967125.1 uncultured Rhodobacterales bacterium
AGATTACGGACTATATGATCCCAGTGCCGTTTGATCACGAAGAAGATGCAATCGCCAAAAGCATTGAAATGCGAAGGCGCGCAATGGAACATTTGGCAAATGATGGCGTTATCGTGATTTTTCCGTCTGGTAAGGTTGCTTCATCCGACACAATGATGGGACCTGTTGTGGAACGTGAATGGAATCCGTTTACTGCAAAAATGATCCAACGGTCCAATGCCACCGTGGTTCCTGTGTTTTTTCCGGGTGCAAATTCACGGCTTTATCAGATTGCAAACCAAATTTCTGCAACTTTGCGGCAGGGATTATTGATCCGCGAAGTTGTGATCGCAATGAATAAGCCACAGGCTCCAATCGTACGTGCAGCGATTGATCGTGATGAAATCAAAGAATGGTCCAGTGACCCGCGCGGATTTATGAAGTGGCTGCGCGCAAAAACGATTGGGACCGCTTGATCCTATCGGGTCGGGACTGGGGTTTCCCCGCGATAATCATAAAAACCACGCTGGGTTTTGCGACCCAACCAACCTGCTTCCACATATTTCGTCAGCAGCGGGCAGGGGCGATACTTGGTATCTGCCAATCCATCGTGCAGAACATTCATGATCGCCAAACATGTGTCCAATCCAATAAAATCGGCCAGTTCAAGCGGGCCCATGGGATGATTGGCGCCCAATTTCATGGACTGATCAATCGATTGAACAGAACCCACACCTTCATAGAGCGTATAGACAGCCTCGTTGATCATAGGCATCAGGATGCGGTTCACGATGAATGCGGGAAAATCTTCAGCACTTGCCGCAGTTTTACCTAGGGAATTCACGACCTCGAGACATGAATTATACGTGTCCTGATCTGTTGCAATGCCACGAATAAGTTCAACTAACTGCATAACAGGCACCGGGTTCATAAAATGGAACCCCATGAATTTTTCAGGTCGGTCCGTGCGGCTGGCCAAGCGGGTGATCGAAATCGAAGACGTATTAGATGTTAAAATTGTTTCTGGCTTTAGATGTGGCAGCACGCTGTCAAAAATCTTTTGCTTTACGCTTTCATCTTCGGTTGCAGCCTCGATGATCAAATCCGATGTGCCCAATTCCGTTAAATCCAGCGTCGTTTTGATCCGCCCCATTGCGGCGTTGATTTCATCCTCTGAAATCTTTCCGCTGCGCTGCTGTCGGTCCATATTTTTTCTGACGCGTTCAATGGCGCGCTCTAATGCGTCTTGGTTTACATCATTCAGTAAAACGGAATAGCCAGACTGTGACAGTACATGGGCAATGCCATTCCCCATTTGACCTGCGCCAATCACACCAACAGTTTGAATCGCCATCAAATCATCCTTAGCCATGACGTTTGATGCACCATATGCCTCCATTGATGCTGCTGACAAGGCGGCAATTCAGATTTCTTGTTAGCGAATTAGAAAGAGAATCATGCGATCCCTGATTTTGGGTGAAAATTAGGTGGTGAGCTATGAGCTATGTGACGATGGACGCACGTCCAGTCGACTTTATTCTATGCCAGTATGGTAATTCAAAAAATTTGTTTCGGGGTCCGAAAAAATCTTGCAAACACTCTTATGGTGTTTGTCTGGGCGGCGCAGATACTTTTGGGGGCAAAGTTCCAGATCCCTTCAGCGCCCTATTAGAGCGTGAAATGGGCATGCCCATCCTTAATCTTGGGGCGCAGCATTCTGGTGCTGGTTTTTATACCGAAGATGATGCGATACACGAAATTATTGAAAACGCGCAGGTTATCTTTATCGAGGCCCCTAGTGTCGTAAATCAATCCAATCCGTTTTATCGCGTGCATCCAAGACGCAATGATCGATTTGTGACGGCCCTTGGCCCACTATATGATTTATTTCCCGAGGCCGACTTTGTTGAATGTCATTTTACCAAACATTTGATCACGAAACTTATCACTATTGATGCAGCACGGGCAGATATTGTTTTTCGCACTCTCCAAGACGAATGGGTCCGCAATGTAACGATAATGCGTGCACGTTGGCGCGCAAAAACTGTTGTTCATTGGTATAAAAAACCTCAAGCTTCGCAGCCCGAATTTGAATTTCCTGTTGCGGATTTGATTGGGTTTTATCCTGGGATGTATGATGCAGTGTTGCAGGCGCAGGACCACGTGGTTTCGGTACCACTTGATATGTCGCACATGCTGGCATCACAGTTGGATCATCAACAGATTGGACAGTCGTTATTGGATGCAATTGCATAATCTAATTTTTGGGCGTTTTGCACTTGAATTCCCGTGCATGGCATCGTATCCACAGCGTCGATAGGGGTATAGCTCAGCTGGTAGAGCGACGGTCTCCAAAACCGTAGGTCGCGGGTTCGAACCCTGCTGCCCCTGCCACCTTCAGGCTAATTTTCGTTCCAGTCCCACTTAACCCGCAGGCTCATCGGTACTCTTGGTGATGTGTCGATGATCGACAATCTGGGCCCGTTTGTTTCCACATCCAGAGGGTAGTTCTCTATAATGTGCGTTCCACTTAGCGCGTCGTATTGGATGCGGTCGGGCACGTCCGCTGGATCGAATTCAAAAATATATTCACGTCTGAGCGCCGGATAGGTTGCCTGTTCGACGAATAATCCTGTGTTGTTTTGGAATTCATCCTTGAATGTCACGCCAAAACTGAATTCGTAGGGATCAAACATATTCAGAATTGTTCCTGGAATAATCCTAAACGTTTGGGCATGATCGGCGTCGTCAGGTCCGTCCAATAAATTTCCAGGTGCTATCGCATCGACAAGCGAACCGTTGGCAACATATGAAAATTTGAACTCTGACAATGCGTCCCGCATCACAGTTATGTTGAGTTTATTTGTGATCCGAATGTCTTTTCGTCCAGGCAGGATTTGGCATACGCACTGAAACAGGTTCTCAAAACGATCACTTCCCTGTCCACCCACTCCGTAATGAGTTTGGTAGAGGTTCATGTCATAAAACCCATCACGCACTGTGGTCGCGCCAAATTTGGAAAGAATGTTCCGCGTGTGCAACTTTACCGTTTCGGGTGATACACTGAGGGAGGATGCAATCTCATCTCTCGTACTGCCAGACAGCAATAATGGTAAAATTTCACTTTCTGTCTTTGTGAGCTTGGGTGTAAAGTGCAAATCCGAGGGTCGCGAGATCGCACGTGCATCCATGTCTTTTCTGACGCGATTTGATGGGCTTAGGTTATCGAACTCATTTTGCGTAACGATACCAGTCCTTTCGCGCGTACAGTATAGCACAATTGGCGGTGTTTATAAATCGTGTCCGATCCGCCGTAGGTGCCAATTTTTCTCAGATCGACAGGAAATGCAGGGTTTTGGGCGTGTTTGTGATTTTTCATGGCGCTCAATGGTAACAATTCGATAGACTTCTATTGTTGTCGGTGAGCGCTAGTAACTTACTTAGATTTGGGTGCAAGTTAGGCGAAAGAAAATAATCAATATGACATTAATATCTCATCGGTAATCGTCATGCAAAACATGTGCTCTTGAAATCATCAGCTCAAAGCGATAGGTGAGCAGTGCAATTCACAGAGAGTACGCAGATGGCTACGACAAACCCATTCCAGTTTATCCAGCAGGTCCGCTCGGAAGTTTCAAAAGTGACGTGGCCGACGCGTCGCGAAGTTTTGTTGACGACAGGTATGGTTTTCGTGATGAGCGCGCTTGCCGCGACCTTCTTTGGGATCTTTGATTGGGTGTTCCGCTCGGGCCTTCAGATGCTGTGGAGCTTTTTCGCTTAAAGCAGCGAAACTTCGTTTCGTATCCGTTTTTCTGTGCAGCGCATCACAACTGTCGAAGCCGCAGTCGACCCACGCATTCTTACCTCAGTTCATCATGTAACTAGATGATTGATCGGCCTTGAAAATCGGTGGACCTGCGGCTATACGCTCCGACTAACAATTGATTGGCGTGTGACGATTCGCGTTGCACGCCGGTTTTTTTGGTGCTAACGCCGCGTGAAATCTGCGTGGTATACGCGAAATGTGGCGCAAGCCGCGGGAATAATAAGGATTTAAAAGCATATGGCAAAGCGGTGGTACTCGGTCAGTGTTCTTTCAAATTTTGAAAAGAAAATCGCCGAGCAAATTCGAACATCTGTCATCGAGGCTGGTCTAGAAGACGAGATCGAAGAAGTGTTGGTGCCCACTGAAGAAGTGATCGAAGTGCGTCGTGGGAAAAAAGTCACGACCGAGCGACGCTTTATGCCAGGGTATGTTTTGGTGCGCATGGAAATGTCTGATCAGGGGTACCACTTGATCAATTCCATGAACCGCGTCACAGGCTTCTTGGGTCCGCAAGGCCGCCCAATGCCGATGCGCGACGCAGAAGTGAATGCAATTCTGAACCGTGTTCAAGAAGGCGAAGAAGCACCGCGTACATTGCTGACATTTGAAGTCGGTGAAAAAGTTAAAGTCAACGACGGACCATTCGAAGATTTCGATGGCTTGGTGGAATTTGTTGACGATGCAAACCAGCGTTTGAAAGTGACCGTTTCTATTTTCGGTCGTGAAACGCCGGTTGAATTGGAATTTACTCAGGTCTCAAAGCAGGGCTGAGCAAATCTGTGGGAGGTAGGGTCGCCGCGGCGTCTCTTCCGGACCACACAACGTAACTTGCCCCCGCGACGCGTCAACGGGGCGTTGGAAAAGGAAGAAAGATATGGCCAAGAAATTGGTTGGTACGCTGAAGCTGCAGATCCCTGCAGGTGGCGCAAACCCATCTCCGCCCGTAGGTCCAGCATTGGGTCAGCGCGGCATCAACATCATGGAATTCTGTAAAGCGTTCAACGCGAAAACAGCCGACATGGAGCAGGGCGCACCGTGCCCAACAATCATTGAGTATTATCAGGATAAATCCTTCTCAATGGACATCAAGACACCTCCTGCGTCTTATTACCTGAAAAAAGCAGCAGGCCTTAAGCCAGTTGGTAAGCGTAACCGTCCTAAGGGTGCGGAAACACCTGGTCGTGAGGTTGCAGGTTACGTGACTGCAGCGCAGGTTCGCGAAATCGCAGAAGCAAAGATGAAAGATCTTTCTGCAAATGACGTAGAAGCGGCGATGCAAATTATCCTGGGCTCTGCGCGCTCAATCGGTATTGAGGTGAAGTAAGATGGCAAAATTGGGTAAACGTACACGCGCCGCGCGCGACGCCGTTCAGGGCAAAGACAACCTAACAGTCGAAGAAGCCGTGGCATTGGTGAAATCAAATGCGACAGCGAAATTTGACGAAACCATCGAAATCGCGATGAACCTTGGTGTTGACACACGTCACGCGGACCAAATGGTGCGCGGTGTTGTTGGTCTGCCAAACGGCACAGGTAAATCAGTTCGCGTCGCAGTTTTCGCACGTGATGCAAAAGCAGACGAAGCACGCGAAGCGGGTGCAGACGTTGTTGGTGCAGAAGATTTGATGCAAACAGTTCAGGGCGGCACAATCGAATTCGATCGTTGCATCGCGACACCTGACATGATGCCAGTTGTTGGTCGTTTGGGTAAAATCCTTGGCCCACGCAACCTAATGCCAAACCCAAAAGTTGGCACAGTGACCATGGATGTTGCTGCAGCTGTTCAGGCGGCAAAAGGCGGCGAAGTTCAGTTCAAAGCTGAAAAAGGCGGCGTTGTGCACGCAGGTGTTGGCAAAGCGTCATTCGACGAAGCCAAGCTTGTTGAAAACATCCGCGCATTCGTTGGTGCCGTTGCGAAAGCAAAACCAACAGGCGCAAAAGGTGCGTATATGAAGGGCATCACGCTAAGCTCAACAATGGGCCCAGGCGTCACAGTGAATGTGGACAACGCAGCGGCTGAGTAATAATTGCTGTATTAGACTTAAAGGGCGCGATAACCGCGCCCTTTTTTGTTTTCAACAGATCAGGATGACTTAAGTGTCTTATCTTTTTCGCTTTGCCCCCTTGGCAAAAGTAAAAGAATCCCTTATGTGACCCGTAATGCCCCAGCGTATCAAACGTCTGGGGTATTGTCTGTCCGAGACGGAGGGTAGAGGTTTCTCTATAAATCCTTCCTGAGATGGGAATGAGTAAGAATTTCACCGCAAGGCATAGCCTTCGGGTGATTTTGGCCTCGGCCCCTTATCACGGACCCCGAACGCCAAGGTTTCCTTGGCAAAACTGAGCCGGGGAGTGATCCCCAAAATTGGAGTGAAACTGTGGATAGAGCACAAAAAGAGAAAGTGGTTGAGGAACTCGGCCAAATCTTTGAAAGCTCTGGCGTTGTGGTCGTAGCCCATTACGCAGGTTTGACAGTTGCTGATATGCAAGATCTTCGCGCACGTGCACGTGCGGCCGAGGCATCTGTGCGTGTTGCCAAAAACAGGCTCGCCAAAATCGCCCTAGAGGGTAAGCCATGCGAAAGCATGACCCAATACCTAACAGGCATGACAGTGCTCACCTTCTCTGAGGACCCTGTGGCAGCTGCCAAAGTGGCCGAAGACTTCGCCAAGTCGAACGCAAAGTTCGAAATCCTTGGCGGTGCAATGGGTGAAAATGCATTGGATCGTGCTGGCGTTGAAGCGGTATCAAAAATGCCATCTCGCGAAGAGCTTATTGCGTCTATCGTGGGTTGCATTGGCGCACCTGCTTCGAACATCGCTGGCGCAATTGGCGCACCTGCAAGCAACATCGCAAGCATTCTTTCGACCATCGAAGAGAAAGCTGCATAAGCAATTTGATTACCTGCGGTGGATATACCCCATCGTTGGAACACAACCTTTAGTAACGGAAAGAGTCTAAAATGGCTGATCTGAAAAAACTAGCAGAAGAGATCGTAGGTCTAACACTGCTTGAAGCACAAGAACTAAAAACAATCTTGAAAGACGAGTACGGCATCGAGCCAGCAGCTGGCGGTGCGGTTATGGTTGCAGGCGCAGCGGGCGACGCAGGCGGTGCAGCAGCAGAAGAAAAAACAGAATTCGACGTAGTTCTGAAATCTGCAGGCGGCAACAAAATTGCAGTCATCAAAGAAGTACGCGGCATCACAGGCCTTGGTCTTAAAGAAGCAAAAGACTTGGTTGAGTCTGGCGGCAAGATCAAAGAAGGCGTTGAAAAAGCCGAAGCAGAAGACATCAAAGGCAAGCTGGAAGCAGCTGGCGCAGAGGTCGAATTGGCATAAGCCAATTTGCCAGGGAAACCTGGGCTTACAAAGCTTAGCTGGGTGCGAGTTTTCGCATCCAGCTTCGTCTGTCTTAACAAGGGCCATTTCGATTATGGCGTTTTTTAAGGCAGAGTTCAAAGATCGGGAGGCACTCTACGGGAAGTGTGCCGGGAATTGATCGAACTTGTGCTGTCTCATTGGGGAACGCGACCGGTGCCCGACGGTTTCGTGTTTCTGTTGAGAAAAGAAAGGTGACACCGACCATGGCGCAAAGCTATCTTGGCCAAAAACGTCTTCGTAAGTACTACGGTAAAATCCGCGAAGTCCTAGACATGCCGAACCTGATCGAGGTTCAAAAATCGTCTTATGATTTATTCCTGAATTCAGGTGATCAACCAGCTCCACTTGATGGAGAAGGTATCAAAGGCGTATTCCAATCGGTTTTCCCGATTAAGGATTTCAATGAAACCTCTATCCTTGAATTCGTAGGATATGATCTTGAGCATCCGAAATATGATGTTGAAGAATGTCAGCAACGCGACATGACATACAGCGCGCCGCTTAAGGTTACATTGCGTTTGATCGTGTTTGATGTTGACGAAGACACTGGCGCCAAGTCGGTGAAAGACATCAAAGAACAAGACGTATTCATGGGCGACATGCCTTTGATGACGCCAAACGGTACATTCGTTGTGAACGGCACAGAGCGTGTGATTGTTTCACAAATGCACCGTTCGCCCGGCGTATTCTTTGACCATGACAAAGGCAAAACGCACAGCTCTGGTAAGTTGTTGTTTGCTTGTCGCATCATCCCATACCGTGGATCTTGGTTGGACTTTGAATTTGACGCGAAAGATATCGTTTATGCACGTATCGACCGTCGTCGTAAATTGCCTGTCACAACGCTTCTTTATGCGCTTGGCATGGATCAAGAAAGCATCATGTCGGCCTATTATGACACTGTGTCATTCCGCCATGAAAAAGGTCGTGGATGGGTTACAAAGTTCTTCCCTGAACGTGTTCGTGGCACACGCCCAACCTATGATTTGATCGACGCCGCAACAGGTGAAGTGATCGCAGAAGCGGGTAAGAAAGTCACACCGCGCGCTGTGAAAAAATTGATCGAAGAGGGTGCGGTTACGGATCTGTTGATCCCATTCGATCACATCGTCGGAAAATTCGTCGCCCAAGACATCATCAACGAAGAAAACGGTGCAATCTACGTTGAAGCAGGTGATGAACTAACTGTTGAGTATGACAAAGACGGTCAGTTGATCGGCGGCACATTGAAAGATCTGTTGGACGCAGGGTTCACGGATATTCCAGTGTTGGACATCGACAACGTGAACGTGGGTGCATACATCCGCAACACAATGGCGCAAGATAAGAACATGAACCGCGAAACTGCGCTTCTTGATATTTATCGCGTGATGCGCCCAGGTGAGCCGCCCACGGTTGATGCGGCCTCTGGACTATTTGACACGCTATTCTTTGATCACGAACGCTATGACCTATCAGCGGTTGGTCGTGTGAAAATGAACATGCGTTTGGCATTGGATGCCGAAGATACACAACGTACCCTTCGTTCAGAGGACATTGTTTCTTGTATCAAAGCATTGGTTGAACTGCGTGATGGCAAGGGTGAGGTTGACGATATCGACCACCTTGGCAACCGTCGTGTGCGTTCTGTTGGTGAATTGATGGAAAACCAATATCGTGTTGGCTTGCTACGCATGGAGCGCGCGATCAAAGAGCGTATGTCCAGTGTTGAAATCGACACTGTCATGCCACAGGATTTGATCAACGCGAAACCCGCAGCTGCGGCAGTGCGCGAATTCTTTGGTTCATCACAGCTATCGCAGTTTATGGACCAGACAAACCCATTGTCCGAAGTAACGCACAAGCGTCGCTTGTCTGCGTTGGGCCCAGGCGGTCTAACACGCGAGCGTGCAGGTTTTGAGGTACGTGACGTTCACGCCACGCACTACGGTCGTATGTGTCCAATTGAAACGCCAGAAGGTCCAAACATTGGTTTGATCAACTCTTTGGCAACATTCGCACGCGTCAACAAATACGGCTTTATCGAAACACCCTATCGTAAGGTTGTTGATGGTAAGGTGACGGATGACGTGTCCTACATGTCAGCGACAGAAGAAATGCGTCACACAGTTGCGCAGGCCAACGCGACATTGGACGCAGACGGCAACTTTATCAATGAATTGGTATCAACACGTCAAAACGGCGACTATACACTTGCGCCGCGTGAAAATGTTGACCTGATCGACGTTAGCCCGAAACAGTTAGTTTCGGTTGCTGCCTCCTTGATTCCGTTCTTGGAAAACGATGACGCGAACCGCGCATTGATGGGTTCAAACATGCAACGTCAGGCTGTTCCGTTATTGCGTGCCGAGGCACCATTGGTTGGTACGGGTATCGAAGGCGTTGTTGCACGCGATTCTGGTGCGGCGATTATGGCGAAACGTGGCGGTATTGTTGATCAAATCGATGCGCAGCGTATCGTTATCCGTGCAACCAGCGATCTTGAGCTGGGTGACGCGGGTGTTGATATTTATCGCATGCGCAAATTCCAACGTTCAAACCAAAACACATGTATCAACCAGCGCCCATTGGTGAAGGTTGGTCAAACTGTTGGTAAGGGCGAAGTGATTGCAGATGGTCCATCGACCGACATGGGTGAATTGGCCCTTGGTAAAAACGTGGTTGTCGCGTTTATGCCTTGGAACGGTTACAACTATGAGGACTCGATCCTAATTTCCGAACGCATCGCACAAGATGACGTATTCACATCCGTTCACATCGAAGAATTCGAAGTGGCCGCGCGTGATACGAAATTGGGCCCAGAGGAAATCACACGTGATATTCCAAACGTAGGTGAAGAAGCCCTTCGCAACTTGGACGAAGCGGGTATCGTTTACATCGGTGCTGATGTTCAACCAGGTGACATTTTGGTGGGTAAAATCACACCAAAAGGCGAAAGCCCAATGACACCAGAAGAAAAACTTCTTCGCGCGATCTTTGGTGAAAAGGCTTCTGATGTTCGTGATACATCATTGCGCGTGAAACCAGGTGACTACGGTACTGTGGTTGAGGTTCGTGTCTTTAACCGTCACGGTGTTGAAAAAGACGAACGTGCATTGCAGATCGAGCGTGAAGAGGTGGAACGCCTTGCACGCGACCGTGATGATGAATTGGTCATTTTGGACCGCAACATCTATGCGCGTCTTGAAAATCTGATCATGGGCAAAACTGCGGTCAAAGGTCCAAAGGGCGTTGCAGCGAATTCTGAAATCACAGAAGAGCTGTTGTCGTCTTTGACGCGTGGCCAGTGGTGGCAGTTGGCGCTTGCGGATGAGCAGGACGCACAGATTGTTGAGGCCCTTCATGAACAGTATGAGGCACAAAAACGCGCCCTAGACGCACGTTTTGAAGATAAGGTCGAAAAAGTCCGTCGTGGCGACGATCTTCCTCCTGGTGTTATGAAAATGGTCAAGGTGTTTATCGCTGTGAAGCGTAAGCTTCAGCCAGGTGATAAAATGGCGGGTCGTCACGGAAACAAAGGTGTGATTTCACGCGTTGTTCCGATGGAGGACATGCCATTCCTAGCGGATGGTACACCTGTTGACTTCTGTTTGAACCCACTGGGCGTTCCATCACGGATGAACGTGGGTCAGATTTTGGAAACACACATGGGTTGGGCCGCACGCGGTCTGGGCCTAAAAGTGGATGACGCGATCCAAGAGTATCGTCGCAGTGGGGATCTAACACCCGTTCGCGAAGCGATGCGCATCGCCTATGGCGAAGATGTCTATGACGAAGGCATCACTGGCATGGACGAGGATCAGTTGGTCGAAGCGGCGGGCAATGTTGCACGCGGCGTTCCAATTGCGACACCTGTTTTTGACGGTGCACGCGAAGCGGACGTTAACGACGCATTGGTGCGCGCAGGATTTGATCAATCAGGTCAGTCAGTTCTATTTGACGGTCGTACAGGCGAACAATTCAGCCGCCCAGTGACTGTTGGTGTGAAGTATCTATTGAAACTGCACCACTTGGTAGACGACAAAATCCACGCCCGTTCAACAGGCCCATACTCACTTGTTACGCAGCAGCCATTGGGTGGTAAAGCCCAGTTCGGTGGTCAGCGCTTTGGTGAGATGGAAGTTTGGGCATTGGAAGCATATGGCGCAGCCTACACGTTGCAAGAGATGCTGACAGTGAAATCAGACGATGTTGCTGGACGGACCAAAGTCTATGAATCGATTGTTAAGGGTGAAGACAACTTTGAGGCGGGGATCCCAGAATCCTTTAACGTTCTCGTCAAAGAAGTCCGCGGCCTTGGCCTAAATATGGAGCTCCTGGATGCAGAGGACGAGGAATAAGGGCCATCCCTTATTCCCCACCCCTTCGTCCCTAATTTGAGGAAATCAAAATGAACCAGGAAATCACAACAAACCCATTCAACCCGCTAGCGTCTCCAAAGATGTTTGATGAAATCAAAGTTTCTTTGGCCTCACCCGAGCGGATTTTGTCATGGTCATACGGCGAAATCAAAAAGCCAGAGACCATCAACTATCGTACGTTCAAACCAGAGCGTGACGGCCTATTCTGTGCACGTATCTTTGGCCCAACCAAAGATTACGAATGTCTGTGCGGAAAATATAAGCGCATGAAATATCGCGGCGTTGTCTGCGAAAAATGTGGTGTTGAAGTTACTCTTCAAAAGGTGCGTCGTGAACGCATGGGCCACATCGAATTGGCCTCACCCGTTGCACACATCTGGTTCCTGAAATCACTGCCATCTCGTATCGGTTTGATGCTGGATATGACATTGCGTGATTTGGAACGTGTTCTTTATTTCGAAAACTATGTGGTTATCGAACCTGGCCTGACCGATCTGCAATACGGTCAGATGCTAAGCGAAGAAGAATACATGGACGCGCAGGACACCTATGGTATGGACGCGTTCACCGCGAACATCGGTGCCGAAGCGATCCGTGAAATGTTGGCGCAAATCGACCTTGAAGCCGAGGCAGAGCAGCTGCGTGCTGAGCTGAAAGAGGCGACTGGCGAACTAAAACCAAAGAAGATCATTAAGCGTCTAAAGGTTGTCGAAAGCTTCCTTGAATCAGGCAACCGTCCAGAATGGATGATCTTGACAGTTGTACCTGTGATCCCACCAGAATTGCGCCCATTGGTGCCGCTGGATGGGGGTCGTTTTGCGACGTCTGATTTGAACGACCTTTATCGTCGTGTGATCAACCGTAACAACCGTCTAAAGCGTCTGATTGAACTGCGCGCACCTGACATCATCGTGCGTAACGAAAAACGGATGTTGCAGGAATCTGTTGATGCGTTGTTTGACAATGGCCGTCGTGGTCGTGTCATTACAGGTTCGAACAAGCGTCCATTGAAATCGCTTTCAGACATGCTGAAGGGTAAGCAGGGTCGTTTCCGTCAGAACCTTTTGGGGAAACGCGTCGACTTCTCTGGTCGTTCTGTGATTGTGACGGGTCCCGAGTTGAAACTGCATCAATGTGGTTTGCCCAAGAAAATGGCGCTCGAACTGTTTAAACCCTTCATCTATAGCCGCCTTGAGGCCAAAGGTCTGTCATCAACTGTGAAACAGGCCAAGAAATTGGTTGAAAAAGAGCGTCCAGAGGTTTGGGATATTCTGGATGAAGTGATCCGCGAACACCCCGTTCTTTTGAACCGTGCGCCGACACTTCACCGTTTGGGCATTCAGGCGTTTGAACCGGTGCTGATCGAAGGCAAAGCGATCCAGCTTCACCCACTTGTCTGTTCTGCGTTTAACGCGGACTTTGACGGCGACCAAATGGCGGTTCACGTTCCATTGAGCCTTGAGGCACAATTGGAAGCGCGCGTTTTGATGATGTCAACGAACAACGTTCTGTCACCTGCAAACGGTGCGCCGATTATCGTTCCATCACAGGACATGATCTTGGGCCTATACTACACCACAATCATGCGTGAAGGCATGAAGGGTGAAGGTATGGTCTTTGGCTCAATCGAAGAAGTGCAATACGCACTAGATTCAGGAGCGGTTCACCTGCACGCCAAAATCACGGCGCGTATTCCGCAAGTGGACGAACACGGCAATGATGTGGTTAAGCGTTACGAAACCACACCGGGACGTGTACGTATTGGTGCGTTGCTGCCGAAAAACGCGAAGGCACCGTTTGACCTTGTGAACAACCTATTGCGTAAAAAGGACGTTCAGCGCGTCATTGACACGGTTTACCGTTACTGTGGTCAAAAGGAATCTGTGATCTTCTGTGATCAGATCATGACCATGGGTTTCCGTGAAGCGTTCAAGGCGGGTATTTCGTTTGGTAAGGATGACATGGTTATCCCGAACGACAAATGGGATATCGTTGAAGAAACACGTGACCAAGTAAAAGACTTTGAACAACAGTACATGGACGGCCTGATCACACAGGGCGAAAAGTACAACAAAGTTGTTGATGCATGGTCAAAGTGTAACGACAAAGTCACCGATGCGATGATGAACACGATCTCGGCACCTGGTCAGGATGACAATGGCGCAGAGAACGAACCAAACTCTGTTTACATGATGGCGCACTCTGGTGCGCGGGGTTCTGTCACCCAAATGAAGCAGTTGGGCGGTATGCGTGGTTTGATGGCCAAGCCGAACGGCGACATTATCGAAACGCCGATCATCTCAAACTTTAAAGAAGGTTTGACGGTTCTTGAGTACTTTAACTCAACCCACGGTGCGCGTAAGGGTCTGTCAGATACGGCGTTGAAAACGGCGAACTCTGGTTACCTAACACGTCGTTTGGTTGACGTGGCGCAGGACTGTATCGTTCGCGGAAATGACTGTGGCACTGAAAACTCAATCACAGCAGAACCTGCCGTGAATGATGGTGAAGTGATCGCAACGCTTGCGGAACGTGTCTTGGGCCGTGTCGCTGCCGAAGATATCATGCGTCCTGGAACGGACGAAGTCATCGTCGCCAAAGGCGAGTTGATCGACGAATTGATGTCAGATGCGATTGATGAGGCAGGTGTTGCCTCTGCACGTATCCGCAGCCCATTGACCTGTGACGCAGACGAAGGTGTGTGTGCCAAGTGTTATGGCCGTGACCTTGCACGCGGTACAATCGTGAACGTGGGTGAGGCTGTTGGCATCATCGCGGCACAATCCATCGGTGAACCAGGTACACAGCTAACCATGCGTACATTCCACATCGGTGGTGTTGCGCAGGGTGGCCAGCAATCGTTCCAAGAGGCATCGCAACCAGGTAAGATCGAATTCGAAAACGAAGCGATTCTGGAAAACGCGAATGGCGAAATCTTGGTCATGAGCCGCAACATGAAGTTGCGCATCATGGATGAACACGGTGAAGAGCGTGCATCGCACAAGCTGAGCTATGGTTCAAAATTATTCGTCAAAGCGGGCGATACAATCGAACGCGGCGCAAAACTGTTCGAATGGGATCCATATACATTGCCGATCATCGCGGAAAAGGATGGTATGGCGAAACATGTGGACCTTGTGAACGGTATCGCGGTTCGTGAAGAAACCGATGACGCAACTGGCATGACACAGAAAATCGTTGTTGATTGGCGTGCGGCGCCACGCGGCAATGATTTGAAACCTGAAATCATCTTGGTGGGTGATGATGGCGAACCTGTTCGCAATGACGCGGGTGCACCGATCACATACCCAATGTCTGTAGATGCGATTTTGTCTGTTGAGGACGGATCAAAAATCCGCGCAGGTGATGTATTGGCACGTATTCCACGTGAAGGTGCCAAAACCAAAGACATTACAGGTGGTCTGCCACGCGTTGCGGAACTGTTCGAAGCACGTCGTCCAAAAGATCACGCAATCATCGCGGAAATCGATGGTTACGTTCGCTTTGGCCGCGACTACAAGAACAAGCGCCGTATCTCGATCGAACCATCAGATGAGACACGTGAACCAGTCGAATACATGGTGCCAAAAGGCAAGCACATCCCAGTCGGCGAGGGCGATTTCGTCCAAAAAGGCGACTACATCATGGATGGCAACCCTGCACCTCATGACATCCTCGCGATTATGGGTGTTGAGGCCTTGGCCAACTATATGATCGACGAAGTTCAGGATGTTTATCGCCTGCAAGGTGTGAAGATCAACGATAAGCACGTTGAAGTGATCGTGCGTCAAATGCTTCAGAAATATGAAATTTTTGACAGCGGTGATACGACACTTCTGAAAGGCGAACATGTTGATCGTGCCGAGTTTGACGCTGCGAATGAAAAAGCGCTGTCAAAAGGCGGTCGTGCCGCGACAGGTGAACCAATTCTATTGGGTATTACCAAAGCGTCACTGCAAACGCGTTCGTTCATCTCTGCAGCGTCGTTCCAGGAAACAACGCGCGTTCTAACCGAGGCATCTGTCCAAGGTAAGCGTGATAAGTTGATCGGTCTGAAAGAGAACGTTATTGTTGGACGCTTGATCCCGGCGGGTACAGGTGGCGCAACACAACGCGTACGTCGTATCGCGACGGATCGTGACAATGTCGTGATCGAGGCACGTCAGGAAGAGGCGCAGCAGGCGGTCGCAATCGCGGCACCGACTGATGATCAGCCAGACGTCGAATAAGACGAACAAATATGAATTGAAAAGGCGTCGCATGCGGCGCCTTTTTCTTTTTGCCCCTTTTCTTGGTGAAAAAATCGCTGCACAGTCGGCAAAAACACGGGTCCATCCATGACAGATAATCAACGCGGCGCGACGTTCATGATGCTTAGCATGGCGGCATTCGTTTTGAATGACACCTTTGTGAAATTGCTTGGTGGGCACATCCCTTTGTTCGAGATTCTTTTTCTGCGCGGGATCG
>CAXACF010000004.1:0-15314 GCA_963967125.1 uncultured Rhodobacterales bacterium
AAATTAAGCATTTTTGCAGGGTGCGACCATCCATTGGCCGCACCTTTTTTATTTTAGTATACTCAAAAAACGACGGAATTTTTTACAATCGTCGTTGAATTAATATGTAAAAATTAATTTGGAATTTTATTATGAAACTAACTGCTGTTTTCGCCATCACATCATGTACATTTTTCGCCGCTATTTTCGGGTTCTTCTATGCTTGGTCTGTTTCAACATTGTGAGGCTTGGATACGATTGATCCCAACACCGCGATCGACGCTATGAATGCCATGAATATATCTGTGCGCAACCTTGCATTTATGCCCTCGTTCTTTGGCACTGTTCCGTTGGGACTATTGGTCGCCGTCCTTTTGTTCCTGACAGGGAACCGCATTCCATCCCTTTATTTTGTGGCAGCGAGCGCCATTTTCCTTTTTGGCGCCTTCTTTCCGACCACGTTCATAAACGTGCCCATGAATGAGGTCCTAAAACAAGTTGAAACGCCGTTAGACTTCGAAAGCGCAACGAAAGTTTGGCAAACATACAGTGCGGATTGGAAATTTTGGAATGCAACGCGTACCTATGTGGCGGGCGTCGCATTTGTACTGAGTGTTGTCGGTCTTTATCGACTCGGATCAAGTGACCAAAGATAATGCCAGAGAGTTACAACAGCTTGTCATTTTGTGATCACACGAAAATAGTGTGTGATCACAAAATTTGATATATGTCGAATTTTTGATAAATCCACTAAAAAACGCTTCCCTTTCCGCGTTGCTATTGGCGTATAGCCTAATCAATCGAAGTAACACGGGACTAAATTTCATGAACATCCATGAATATCAGGCGAAGCAACTTCTTCGCAGCTATGGCGCCCCTGTGTCTGACGGACGTGTTGTCCTAAAGGCAGAGGATGCAAAAACTGCAGCCGGTGAATTGGACGGCCCTCTTTGGGTTGTGAAAGCGCAAATTCACGCAGGTGGTCGCGGCAAAGGCAGCTTTAAAGAAGCAGACGCCGGCGAAAAAGGTGGTGTCCGTCTGACAAAGTCAGTCGAAGAAGCCGCAGAAGAAGCAAAAAAGATGCTTGGCCGCACATTGGTCACACACCAAACTGGCCCAGCGGGCAAACAAGTTAACCGTGTCTACATCGAAGCGGGCTCAGGCATCCAACGTGAATTGTACCTAGCTCTGCTGGTTGATCGTCAAACATCACGCGTTTCATTCGTATGCTCCACCGAAGGCGGTATGGACATTGAAGAAGTGGCCGCAGCGACACCCGAAAAAATCCTATCGTTCTCAGTTGATCCCGCAACAGGTTTCCAAGCCTACCACGGCCGCCGCATCGCATTTTCATTGGGCCTAGAGGGCGCACAGTTAAAACAATGCGTTTCATTGATGGGCACTCTTTATCGTGCGTTCATTGAAAAAGACATGGAAATGCTGGAAATCAACCCATTGATCGTGGGCGATGATGGCGCACTGAAAGTGTTGGACGCGAAAGTTGGCTTTGACGGCAACGCAGTCTATCGCCATGCCGATATCGCAGAATTGCGCGATGTCACCGAAGAAGACCCAAAAGAGCTAGAAGCATCAAAGTACGACCTGAACTACATCGCGCTTGACGGTGAAATCGGCTGCATGGTGAACGGTGCGGGCCTTGCGATGGCGACAATGGACATCATCAAATTGTATGGCGCCTCACCTGCCAACTTCTTGGACGTGGGCGGAAGTGCCACCAAAGAAAAAGTAACCGAAGCGTTCAAAATCATCACATCAGATCCAAACGTAAAAGGCATCCTTGTGAACATCTTTGGCGGCATTATGCGCTGTGACGTGATCGCTGAAGGCGTGATCGCAGCCGTGAAAGAGGTGGGCCTAAGCGTTCCATTGGTTGTGCGCCTAGAAGGCACCAACGTAGAATTGGGTAAAGAGATCATCAATACATCTGGCCTAGATGTGATCGCAGCAGACAACCTAAAAGACGGTGCCGAGAAAATCGTCAAAGCGGTGAAAGGATAAGATCATGGCCGTACTTGTAAACGAAAATACAAAAGTGATCTGCCAAGGTTTCACAGGATCTCAGGGGACATTCCACTCTGAACAGGCGATTGCCTATGGCACACAGGTGGTTGGTGGTGTCACACCTGGCAAAGGCGGTCAAACGCACCTTGATTTGCCTGTGTTCAATTCTGTTCACGAAGCAAAGCACGCAACAGATGCGAACGCGACTGTGATCTATGTGCCTCCTCCCTTTGCAGCGGATTCAATTCTTGAGGCGTTGGACGCGGAAATGGAATTGATCGTTTGCATTACCGAGGGCATTCCAGTTTTGGACATGATGAAGGTAAAGCGCGCCTTGGTTGACAGCAAATCTGTGCTGATCGGACCAAACTGCCCAGGTGTTATCACGCCAGATGCGTGTAAAATCGGCATTATGCCAGGCCACATTCACCGCCGCGGTTCGGTTGGCGTTGTGTCACGTTCTGGTACATTGACATATGAGGCCGTGAAACAAACCTCTGACGTTGGTTTGGGTCAGTCTTCATGTGTTGGTATCGGTGGTGACCCCATCAAAGGCACCGAACACATTGACGTGTTGGAATGGTTCTTGGCGGACGACGAAACCGAAAGCATCATCATGATCGGTGAAATCGGTGGTTCCGCAGAAGAAGAGGCCGCACAGTTCCTAAAGGACGAGGCAAAGCGTGGCCGCAGCAAACCAGTTGCAGGTTTCATCGCGGGTCGCACGGCCCCTCCTGGTCGTCGTATGGGCCACGCAGGCGCGATTGTCGCGGGCGGCAAAGGCGGCGCAGAGGATAAGATCGAAGCCATGAAATCAGCAGGCATCGTCGTCGCGGATAGCCCCGCAACATTGGGCGAAGCCGTGCTAAAGGCCATCGGTTAATTCACGTAAATGCCCTGCCCCGATCCTGTCGGGGCAGGCACGCAAACTAGGACGGAACAAAACCGTCCATTCGGTTCAGCCAACTGAGGGTACATCATGACCGACCAATCAAATAACGCGCAGTTCCATGCATCATCCTTTATGCAGGGTCACAATGCCGAATACCTTGAACAGCTCTATGCACAATATGCCAAGGATCCGAATGCTGTTGATGCGGCATGGGCCGAGTTTTTCCGTGCCATGGGCGACGATGAGGTCTCTGTCAAAGCCGAAGCAGAGGGGCCTTCGTGGGCGCGAACGGACTGGCCACAACAGCCAAGCGATGATTGGACAAACGCCCTAACAGGTGAATGGCCTGTGGCTGCTGCAGAGGGCAAATCTGCAGGTAAAAAGATTGCCGATAAAGCCAAAGAAAAAGGTGTCGAGGTTTCAGATGAGGCGATGAAGCGCGCCGTCTTGGACAGTATCCGCGCCATCATGTTGATCCGCGCCTATCGCGTGCGTGGGCACTTGGCCGCGGATCTTGATCCGCTTGGCATGCGCGACACCAAAGACGCAGAAGCATCGCTTGATCCAAAGAATTATGGGTTTACAGATGCGGATATGGATCGCCCGATCTTTCTTGATAACGTTCTGGGCCTTCAAATCGCATCCATGCGTCAGATCATTGATATCGTGCGCCGTACCTACTGTGGAACATTTGCGCTGCAATACATGCATATTTCAGATCCCGAACAATCCGCATGGCTGAAAGAGCGGATCGAAGGGTTTGGCAAAGAAATCACCTTTACCCGCGAAGGGCGTAAGGCGATTTTGAACAAATTGGTTGAAGCCGAAGGTTTTGAAAAATTCCTGCATGTTAAATACATGGGCACCAAACGTTTCGGTCTGGATGGCGGCGAGGCATTGATCCCCGCGTTGGAACAAATCATCAAACGCGGTGGTGCGTTGGGCGTTAAGGATGTTGTCATCGGTATGCCACACCGTGGCCGTTTGTCCGTTTTGGCAAACGTGATGAGCAAACCTTACCGCGCGATTTTCAACGAATTCCAAGGCGGATCCTTCAAACCCGAGGATGTTGATGGTTCGGGCGACGTTAAATATCACCTGGGCGATTCATCTGACCGCGAATTTGATGGTAACCGTGTGCACCTATCGCTCACAGCGAACCCCTCTCACCTAGAGGCGGTGAACCCCGTTGTTTTGGGCAAGGTGCGCGCAAAACAGGAACAGCTAAACGACGAAAACCGCACGCAGGTTATGCCCCTATTGTTGCATGGCGATGCGGCTTTTGCCGGTCAGGGTGTTGTTGCGGAATGTTTCGGCCTGTCGGGCTTGGTTGGCCATAAAACGGGCGGCACCATGCATGTGGTTGTGAACAACCAGATCGGCTTTACAACTGCGCCGCATTTCTCGCGTTCTTCCCCATATCCAACGGACATCGCATTGATGGTTGAGGCCCCGATTTTCCACGTGAACGGGGATGACCCAGAGGCTGTGGTTCACGCGGCCAAGGTTGCGACAGAATTCCGTCAGAAATTCCAAAAGGATGTTGTGATCGACATCTTCTGCTATCGTCGGTTCGGCCATAACGAGGGTGATGAACCCATGTTCACCAACCCAATGATGTACAAAAACATCAAGCAGCACAAAACCACATTGGCGCTTTATACAGAACGCCTTGTGCGCGATGGGTTGATCCCCGAGGGCGAGATTGAGGACATGAAAGCCGCGTTCCAAGCCAAAATGAACGATGAGTTCGAGGCAGGGCGCGATTATAAACCCAACAAAGCTGATTGGTTGGATGGCCGTTGGTCACATTTGGATCGTGAAAAAGACGATTACCAACGCGGTCAAACGTCAATCTCTGATGAAACGCTTTCAACTGTTGGTAAGGCGCTGACAACCGCGCCCGAAGGGTTTGCCCTTCATAAGACCGTGGCACGTTTGCTGGATACCAAATCAAAAATGTTTGAAAGCGGTAAAGGGTTCGATTGGGCCACAGCCGAGGCCCTTGCATTCGGATCCCTCTTGACCGAAGGCTATCCCGTTCGACTTGCGGGTCAGGATGCTACACGCGGCACATTCAGTCAGCGTCACTCGGGCCTGATCAATCAGAATGATGAAAGCCGCTATTACCCGCTTAACAACATCCGCGAAGGACAATCCCGTTACGATGTGATTGACTCGATGTTGTCGGAATACGCGGTCTTGGGCTTTGAATATGGCTATTCGCTTTCTGAGCCAAATGCCTTGGTCATGTGGGAAGCGCAATTTGGCGACTTCGCCAATGGCGCGCAGATCATGTTTGACCAGTTCATCAGCTCTGGCGAAAGCAAGTGGTTGCGCATGTCAGGTTTGGTAGTGTTGTTGCCACACGGGTTCGAGGGCCAGGGCCCCGAACACTCTTCCGCACGGCTTGAGCGTTTCTTGCAAATGTGTGGGCAGGATAACTGGATCGTGGCGAACTGTTCGACACCTGCGAACTATTTCCACATCCTACGTCGTCAAATCCACAGATCGTTCCGTAAACCGCTGATCTTGATGACGCCAAAGTCATTGCTACGCCATCGTTTGTGTATCTCAGAGGCGGCAGATTTCACAGATGGGTCCAGTTTCCACCGCGTCCTTTGGGATGATGCACAAAAAGGAAACTCAGACACCGAATTGGTGGCAGATGATAAAATCAAACGCGTCGTGATGTGTTCAGGTAAGGTGTATTACGACCTTCTTGAGGAACGTGATCGTCGCGGTATTGATGACGTTTACCTACTGCGTTTTGAGCAATTCTATCCATTCCCCGCCCATGCTGCATTGAAAGAACTGGAACGGTTCAAAAATGCGGAAATGGTATGGTGTCAAGAAGAACCGAAGAACCAAGGTGCATGGTCCTTTATGGAACCAAACTTGGAATGGGTTTTGACACGCATGAACGCAAAACATCCACGCCCCGTCTATGCAGGCCGCGCCGCAAGCGCCTCTCCTGCGACAGGCTTGGCCTCAACTCATAAAGCACAACAAGAAGCGCTGATTGATGACGCGCTAACCATTAAAGGGAACTAACCCATGACAGAAGTACGTGTTCCAACACTGGGTGAATCTGTGACAGAAGCAACCGTTGCAACTTGGTTTAAAAAACCAGGCGATGCCGTGGCACAGGACGAAATGCTATGTGAACTTGAAACTGACAAAGTCACGGTCGAGGTTCCAAGCCCTGCTGCAGGCACATTGGCCGATATCGTGGCCGCAGAAGGCGAAACAGTCGGTGTTGATGCCCTATTGGCCAACATCAGCGAAGGCGCGGGCGCGGCTGCCCCTGCCCCCGCGGCGGCCCCTGCTGCAGCACCCGCATCTGATGCAGGTGCAGCGGTGGACGTGATGGTCCCAACATTGGGCGAAAGCGTCAGCGAAGCAACCGTATCAACATGGTTCAAACAGGTCGGCGACACAGTTCAACAAGACGAAATGCTGTGTGAATTGGAAACAGACAAGGTTTCGGTTGAGGTTCCTGCACCAGCATCTGGCACTCTGACAGAAATCCTTGCAGCCGAGGGCGCAACAGTCGCAGCAGGCGGCAAATTGGCCGTAATGGGCGGCGCAACTGCATCTGCGGCCGCGCCTGCAGCAGCCGCCACACCAGCCCCCGCGGCGGCAAGCACATCCAAAGATGTCGAAGACAGCCCAGCCGCGAAAAAAGCGATGGCAGAAGCGGGCATTTCCCGTGACGCCGTGCAGGGAACAGGCCGCGATGGACGCGCGATGAAGGATGATGTGGCACGCGCCGTTGCCGCCGCCGCAAGCACACCTGCACCAGCCCCCGCAGCGGCCGCACCACGTGCGCCTGTATCGGCGGATGATGCATCCCGCGAAGAGCGTGTGAAAATGACACGTCTGCGTCAGACAATCGCCAAGCGTTTGAAAGACAGCCAGAATACAGCCGCGATGCTAACCACCTATAACGAGGTCGACATGACCGAGGTTATGGCAGTGCGCAAAGAATACAAAGACGCGTTTGAAAAGAAACACGGCGCACGCATGGGCTTTATGTCCTTCTTCACCAAAGCATGCTGTCATGCACTGAAAGAAGTGCCTGAAGTGAACGCAGAAATTGACGGCACAGACATCGTTTACAAAAACTATGTACACATGGGGATTGCCGCAGGCACACCAACAGGTTTGGTTGTGCCCGTGATCCGCGACGCCGATGCAATGTCATTCGCTGACATCGAAAAAGCGATCGCCGAAAAAGGCGCACGCGCACGTGACGGCAAATTGACCATGGCGGAAATGCAGGGTGGGACCTTTACCATTTCAAACGGCGGGGTTTATGGCTCATTGATGTCATCCCCCATTCTGAACCCACCACAATCTGGTATTTTGGGCATGCACAAAATTCAGGAACGTCCAATGGCAATCAATGGCCAAGTTGTCATTCGCCCAATGATGTACCTTGCCCTGTCGTATGATCACCGCATCGTTGACGGCAAAGGTGCTGTGACATTCCTTGTGCGCGTAAAAGAGGCGCTTGAGGATCCGCGCCGTTTGTTGCTGGATCTGTAAAAACATTTTGACCTAGGCGCCCTGCGCCTAGTTCGCCAACAATTTGACCATCGCCCCAGAACGACGCGATGAAGACGACAGGAGAATTTCGATGGCATCCTATGACGTGATTGTAATCGGCGGTGGACCAGGTGGATATGTGGCTGCAATCCGTGCAGCACAACTTGGGCTAAAAACAGCCTGTGTTGAGGGCCGCGAGGCATTGGGCGGCACATGTTTGAACGTGGGCTGTATTCCATCCAAAGCACTGTTGCACGCAACACACCAGCTACATGAGGCCGAGCATAATTTCACAAAAATGGGCCTGATGGGTAAATCACCCTCTGTGGATTGGAAACAGATGCAGGCCTATAAAGGGGATGTTATCGACGGCAATACCAAAGGTATCGAATTCCTGTTTAAAAAGAACAAGGTTGACTGGATCAAAGGCTGGGCTTCAATCCCTGCGGCAGGTCAAGTCAAGGTTGGCGATGAGGTGCATGAGGCAAAAAACATCATCATCGCATCTGGTTCTGTCCCCTCAACCCTTCCGGGGATTGAAATTGATGAAAAGGTTGTCGTGTCTTCAACTGGTGCGCTTAGCCTTGCCAAACCACCGAAAAAATTGGCGGTAATTGGCGCGGGTGTGATCGGACTTGAGCTTGGGTCGGTCTATGCACGCCTAGGTGCCGAGGTGACCGTCATCGAATTCCTAGATGCCATTACGCCAGGCATGGACGCAGAAATCCAAAAAACCTTCCAACGCACCTTGAAGAAACAAGGATTGAATTTTGTCATGGGCGCAGCCGTGCAATCGGTTGAGGCGATGAAAACCAAGGCAAAAGTCACCTACAAACGCCGCAAGGACGACAGCGAACATACATTGGACGCGGATGTTGTTTTGGTGGCCACAGGCCGCAAGCCTTATACCGAGGGGTTGGGATTAGACGCATTGGGCATGGAGATGACAGAGCGTGGTCAAATCAAAACCGATGCGCATTGGCAAACCAGCGTCCCCGGCATCTACGCGATCGGCGATGTGATCGAAGGTCCGATGTTGGCCCACAAGGCCGAGGACGAAGGCATGGCCGCCGCAGAGGTCATCGCAGGCAAACATGGACATGTGAATTATGATGTGATCCCAGGCGTGATTTACACCCACCCAGAGGTCGCAAATGTCGGCAAGACAGAAGAGAACCTAAAAGACGAAGGCCGCGCCTATAAGGTTGGCAAATTTTCGTTCATGGGCAATGGCCGCGCCAAGGCGAACTTTGCCGCGGATGGATTTGTGAAAATTCTAGCGGATGCAGAAACAGACCGCATTTTGGGCGCGCATATCATGGGCCCTGCGGCGGGGGATCTGATTCACGAAATCTGTGTTGCAATGGAATTTGGTGCCTCTGCCGAGGATTTGGCCCTGACCTGCCATGCCCACCCAACCTATTCAGAAGCAGTGCGTGAAGCCGCCCTTGCCTGCGGCGACGGTGCAATCCACGCGTAATTTGCGGCACACTAAAAAATAAAAGCCCTGCAAAACATTGCAGGGCTTTTTTCGTCGGTAAACTGGGCCTTAACCCTTTCTGGCATCCACACTGAATGCACCGCTCCCTGCATTGGCCAACAACAGATATCCACCTGCAAGGCCTAGGTTCTTAAAGAACATTGTCATCTGCATCTGATCCGCAGGAACAAAGTGATAAAGAACCGCTGTCACGACACAGAATGCCGCCAGGGCCAATGCCGCCAGACGAGTTTGGAACCCCGCAATGATTGCGGCACCCGCCAAGATTTCAAATAGAACCGCAGGCCATGCAAGAAACGCAGGAATACCGCCAGAGGCCATATAGCCCGCAAAACCGTCTACATTGCCCAGTTTCCCAAGACCCGCTACCAGAAACAAAAGACCAAGAAACACACGCGCAACGACGTGTAAGTTAGAGTTTAGATTTGTCATAGTCATCTCCTCAAACGTGATGGCGATATGGCTATTCCTGATGATCCATGAACTCAATTTGTGATTTTCGCGCGTTTTATGTGCGTCCATGCGCATGATAAAAATAAAAACCCCCGCTGCATCAGCGGGGGTCATGTGTCATCAAAACTTTTACCAAGTTTAGCTGGTTTCAGGGGCAATGCCGCCTTTCGCCTTTGGCTTGGTCTTTGGGATTGCCGTCACCGATTGGGTGGCGTTTCCGTCGTCCGCATCAGGCGTATCGTCGGAATGCGGCGGTTCGCCTTTCATGACGCGTTTGATTTCATCACCTGTCAGGGTTTCGTATTCCAACAGTCCTTGGGCCAAACGCTCCCACTCTTCGTTTTGGTCCGTTAGGATTTTATAGGCGCGGTCATACCCCTCTTGGATAAAGCGTTTCACCTCATCCTCGATCATTTCCTTGGTATTGGCAGATACCGAAAATCCTGCGGTGTTCCCAGAATAGCCTTCATGGGCTTCGGAGTAATCGATGTTACCCACCTTATCCGACATGCCCCAACGCAGCACCATAGCACGTGCCAAGCCAGACGCCTGTTGAATGTCACCAGCAGGACCATTTGATACGTTGTCAGCTCCATACTTGATGATTTCGGCAGCCTTGCCTGCCATGGTCATGGCCAGTTTTTCTTCACACTCAGATTTATGCCAATTCAGACGATCAATTTCAGGCAAAGACACAACCATCCCCAATGCGCCACCGCGCGGAATGATCGTCGCCTTATAAACGGGATCGCATTGCGGCAGTGCAAGGCCAACAATCGCATGACCTGCTTCGTGATAGGCGGTTTTTTCCTTTTGATCAGCAGTCAAAACCATGGAACGGCGTTCCGCGCCCATCATCACCTTATCCTTGGCGTTTTCAAAATCGACCATGGTCACAACCGAACGCCCAACGCGCGCGGCCATCAAGGCGGCCTCATTCACAAGGTTGGCCAAATCCGCACCTGAAAATCCAGGTGTACCGCGGGCGATCAAACGCAGATCCACGTCTGGGCCCAATGGCGTTTTGCGCGCATGAACGGTCAGGATTTTTTCACGGCCCTTGATGTCGGGGTTTGGCACGGTCACCTGACGGTCAAAACGACCAGGGCGCAACAAGGCTGGGTCCAACACATCACGGCGGTTTGTCGCGGCCAAGATGATGACACCTTCGTTGGCTTCAAAACCGTCCATTTCAACCAACAACTGGTTCAATGTCTGTTCGCGTTCATCGTTTCCACCGCCATAGCCTGCACCACGGTGACGGCCAACGGCGTCGATTTCGTCGATAAAGACGATACATGGCGCATTCTTTTTCGCCTGTTCGAACATGTCACGCACACGCGATGCACCCACGCCGACAAACATTTCAACAAAGTCAGAACCTGAGATAGTAAAGAAGGGCACGCCCGCCTCGCCCGCAATGGCGCGTGCAAGCAATGTTTTACCTGTACCTGGAGGGCCAACAAGCAAGGCACCCTTTGGAATTTTACCACCCAAGCGGCTAAATTTCTGAGGGTTGCGCAGGAATTCAACGATTTCTTCCAGCTCTTCTTTGGCCTCATCAATACCCGCCACGTCATCGAATGTGACACGGCCCTGTTTTTCGGTCAAAAGCTTGGCCTTGGATTTGCCAAAGCCCATTGCCCCACCACGGCCACCGCCCTGCATGCGGTTCATGAAATAAATCCACACACCAATCAACAGAAGGAACGGTAGAAGACTGACCAAAAACGCCTGAAGCCCAGAGGTTTCCTGCTGTTCTGCACGAATGGCCACTTCGTTCTGGATCAACAGATCGGTCACATCAGCATCACCTGGACGGATCGTGTAATATTCACGTTTGTCGCCGCCAATAAAGCTGACTTTTTCGCCATCCAGTGTCACGGAATCAATCGATCCGTTTTCAACGTTTGCAACAAACTCTGAATAGCTGATTTCGCGGCTTTGCATTCCGCCAGAACCAGAACTGAATACGTTGAATAAAACAACGATCATCAGGAATAGAACCACCCAAAAGGCCAAATTACGGTTATTGCCCAAGGAAACACTCCATTATTAGAATAGCGCTGTGCATAACACAGTTGTTTGGTATGTTAAATAGACATTGGAACGCGGGCTTCAATGCGACGTTATGAAATCAATGAAATTTATTCGCAAATCTTGGATAAATTGACGCTGCGTTTGGTCCAAGGTGGGCGCATAAATCAATTGATCCCCCAAAAAGACGGCGGGTTGCACATGTAACGAACGAAAGGGCACGTTTTTGCGCAGATCGCTTTCCAATTGCGCGGCCCCTTGCTCCCCCAATGCTTGGACGTTGTGCTGCGCTGGCAGATCGACGCCCTGCCAACGCCCATCCCACAGGGTTTGATCCGCACTGCCCTGCGTTGCCGCGTATTCACGTGTAATGCGCAGGGTGTTTTGGTGTGCATAGATCAGGCACCCATGCAAACTAATAGTTTTGCGGTCTTGGACCTCGGATAACACGCGTTGCAGCGCCTCAAACCTTGGACGATAGGCATTTCCAGAAATCCAACACAGGCCCGCCGACAAGAGGCGGTTTTGTGTTTCACTGTGGGCTGCAAAAAAACCAGCCTGATCAAAAATCAAATCTGTTCCCTGCTGACGTCCAATGGTTTGGAAAACATCCCCTGCCGTATGATCCAACGCATCTTGGGCACGCTGCATATGTGTGGCCATTAACGCAAAGCGATCCAATGAAATTCCTGCTGATGTCAGTTGGGGCAGTAACTGACGCATGGCAATTCGATCAAATGCCGCGTTGTCATTGCTGGGATCATCAAACCATGGTTGATCACAGCCAACCAAATAATCGCGTAAATCCTGTCGTGTGATATTCAGCAATGGACGGATAAGCGTCATCCCACTGGGATGAGGGGTGACATGTTTCATGCCTGTCATTCCATCTACACCAGATCCCCGTTTTAGCCGCAGTAAAAGGGTTTCTGCCTGATCATCCAACGTGTGACCGATCAGGATATGTTCAATATCACCGCGCCAGTCGTTGATCATGCGATACCGTGCCTGACGGGCCGCGTCCTGTAAGTTTCCGTTTCGATCCCAGTCGCGCCACACACGTGTGGTGTGCGCAACACCCAAATCCGCGCACCATTGCGCAACATGCGCGGCCTCTTCCGCGCTGCCATCTCGCAGATTATGATCAATGGTAATCGCCGAAAGGGTCACACCACGCACCGATGCCCAGGCACGTGTCAGGTGCAGCAAGGCCATGCTGTCCCCGCCACCAGAAACCGCAATGCCGATTTGTTTTGGAAGTCCAGAGGCAAATGCCGCATCCAAATTCGATGCGACCAGTGCACTCAACCTATCTGTCAGAGACACTGTAGCTCGGCCATACGATCCGCGGCCTTTTGTGAATATTCAGAATCGGGGAAACGAATGTCCACCTGTGACAGCGTCTGACATCCTGCATCGGTTTGCCCCAACAAGACCAATGCATTGCCAAGCGACATCAACGCCTTGGGCGCGACCCCAGATTTTGGAAATGTGGAAAAGCTCTCTAAATAGGCACGGGCTGCGGATTTATAATCGCCCGATGCCTCGTGTGATGCGCCGCGCAACACCATCGCCTCGGCCGCCAATGGGCTATCGGGATAGGTTTGTGAAAAACGGTTCAGGATTTGAATGGCATCGCCGTAACGCTCTTCTTCAAAGGATTTTTGCGCCATATCAAAATCCGCGCGCTCTCCTACAGCCAATTCAGGTTCGTCAACTGTTTCGCTTTCGTCTTCCTCAGGATAGGCAAGATCCCCACCGAGGGTTGTGGTTTCGCCAAGGGTTGAAATATCGCCCCCCTCTAATTCAACCAAACGAAATTCCAAATCACCGACGCGGTTTGTCCCGTCTTGAACAACGCGTTCAACCCGAAACTGCAACTCTTCACTTAGGGCTGTTAAACGTTGCAATTCTGTTTCAATATTTTGCACACGTTCAAGCACAGAGCCCGCTGCGACAGAAACACTTGGCCCCTGCGTTGTCGAAAGTTCGCCTTTCAAACGTTGGATTTCAACATAAAGAATGTTCAGGTCCTGCCGTATGTCCGCGAGAGTCTGGGCACGCTCCTGTGCAATTCCCGACATAGGAAAAAGGCAAATCGCAACGCAGGCAAAGACACGAAACATCCTAAGGTACCCTTCGCAGATTAGAATGACAGGTTCGACAGAACCGTAACACCACGACGGTTCATCGCATAACAACTTTCTGCACTACACAGCTCTGATGGCCGTTCTTTGCCATAACTGACGGTTTGAATACGGTCCGCGGATACACCGCGTAGCGTCAGATATTCCCGCACAGAGCCTGCGCGCCGCGCGCCGAGGGCCAAGTTATAGTCACGTGTGCCGCGTTCATCTGCGTGGCCTTCGATGATCACCTTATAATCTGGGTTTGCGATTAACCAATCCGCCTGTGCATTCAATGCGGCTTGGGCCGAAGCATCAACTGTTGATTGGTCTACGGCGAAAAATATGCGATCGCCAATAGATTGCTGGAAATATGCGGGTGAAGCTGGATTGCTGGCATCACCTTGTGCATCCGCGGCACCACTGCCGTTCGGGCCGCCACCGCCCATACCGCCAAGGCCATTTTGTGAACAGGCGCCAAGTGCGACCATGGCCAAAATCAAACTTGCTCTTTTCAGGTGCTTCATAACTGCCTCTCTTTTTTCAAAAGCCTAGCACATATTTAGATAACGATCAAAGCCCTAGCGCCGCAGGGGCGACCATGTGGGATCAGACCCGCCAGATGGTGTTGCCACGCGCTGTAAATTACGTCCAGAGACGTCGACGGAATATAGGTTGGACACCCCACCAACACCTTGGGTTTCGCGTGTAAACATGATCACACGGCCATTGGGGGACCATGTTGGGCCCTCATCCAAAAAGGATGCGGTTAACAAACGTTCCTCTGACCCATCTGTACGCATGACGCCAATATGAAACCGCCCGCGACTTTGTTTGGTGAACGCAATCATATCGCCGCGTGGTGACCAAACCGGTGTTCCATAGCGACCATCCCCAAAACTGATCCTTTTGATCCCCTCACCATTCACATTCATGACATAGAGTTGCTGTGACCCTGATCGGTCACTTTCAAATACAATCTGTGTGCCATCTGGTGAAAAACTAGGCGCTGTTTCGATAGAGGGTGCAGATGTCAAACGGCGTGCCTGACCAGAACGCAATGACATGACGAAAACATCCGTGTTCCCCCCCTGCTCCTGTGAATAGACGATTTGCGTTCCATCTGGTGAAAAGCGGGGGGCAAAACTGGTGGTTCCAACCGCGTTCTGCAGCAATTTGCGCCGTTTGTTGCGCAGATCCATTTGATAAATCCGCGGGAACCCTGTTTCGTAACTGGTAAACAAAACACTTTGCCCATCGGGTGCAATACGCGGGGCTAAAACCAAATGCGCACCATCATCCAGGTATTCCAACTGTTCCCCATCATAATCCATAATCGCCAATCGTTTACGACGTTGTCCTTTGGATCCGCTTTCGGCGACAAAAACCACACGGCTATCAAAATATCCGCTTTCGCCCGTAATGCGACTGTAGACTTCGTCGGCGACCTTATGGGCCATGCGGCGCCAGTCGGATGTTTTGCCCTTAAACTGCAATCCTTTGCCGTATTCCTGCCCCGCAAACACATCGTGGATGCGGAAACTGACTGTCAATTCATCCCCACTGCCCGTGGCAACGGCCCCCGTCACTTCTTGGGTTAGAAATTTTGAGCCTCTGAATCCTGCATCGATACCCAGATGGCCTACTTCCGGTGGTATTTATGAACCTTTATATATCTATAACCCTGTCCAAACAGAGTGGGTTCCATGGTTGGCAACAGACTATTCATGGCAAGATAACAATAAAAAATTAC
>CAXACF010000005.1:0-14880 GCA_963967125.1 uncultured Rhodobacterales bacterium
TGTTTTGAGGCATAAACCGCTTCATCCACACGATGTAAGACATCTGCTGCCTCCCACGGGGTGCCGCCCACGTGAACAAGAACACCAAGGCTTGCTGAAATTTGACAGGGTGTTCCATCATATTCTTGGGGTTCTTCGATCCCACGAATAAGCGCCGTGGAAAGCGACATCAATCGCGCATGATCGGTCAAATGTTTAATCACCAATAGGAATTCATCCCCACCCATACGAATAAGAAAATCATCATGACGTGTTTCGCGCCGCAGGACATTGGCGACATGTTGCAAAATCATATCCCCCGCGGCATGCCCCAAGGTGTCATTTACAGATTTGAAATAATCCAAATCAATCTGGACCAAAGAAAAGCTTTCGTTGGTTTGCGCCAAATGATCCAAAATCCGTTCGAGGGATCGCCGATTACGCAAACCCGTTAATGTATCTGAATGCGCCTGTTCTTCCGCCAATATTTTTGCGCCCTGCAAACGTTCGGTTAGAGAACGTGAGGCACTCATCGCTGCCTGATTGGCCTCGATCAAATAAAGCATTTCGGGGGCAAGATCGGTTGGTGCAAAATCCTGTAGCGTCAGGCGATAGCGTTTGATTGCGCTTTGCAGGGCAATGCCAAAAGATAGGCTTAGAACGCCACCATCACCATGTCGCGCAACCACACCCCGCAGGCGCAGATCATCATGTCCTTGAATTTCAACGCTTAACGCGCGGCCTGTGTGGGCAAAAAGCGTGGGTAAATCAGAAATGCCAAGAGGACGCAAAATCGTCAGCAATCCAAACAAAGGTTGATCTGCAGCAGGCGAAATCACCGAACGCAGACCAGGGCCGACATGTGTGATCAAACCGTCATTGTCAAAACACAAATTTTGCTGACAAAGTATATCAAAAGGTGTTGTGGTCATGAGGATGCCGCCAATTCAAAACTTGTTCCCGCTGTATGATGATGGTCGATCAAAATCACCTCGATACATTCTGTTTGGTCGGTATCGGCCAAACGATCCATGAAAACCAACGCACCGTAATCATCCGCCAATGCACGTAAAAGCCCCACCAAAACATCGCTGAACCCATGCCATTTGGGTGCGACGCGGACGTGTATCTTTTCTGCAGAAATTGGAAGAACGCGGATCATTGGCATTTCCAAAATGTCCAAGGCCAAGGCCACGCGGTCATTCAGATCGTCAAGGGACAGCAAAAAATCCTCAAACGTTGCTCCACCGAAACGCAACAGGCGACGGATGGACGCTTGGCTATCTTCGGCCACCAGATAGCCGCCAATATCCTCAAGTACATCTTGATGCATTTTGGATTGTCGTTTCGCCAAACGATCAATCAGATCATAGGTGATGCCATCCTCATAGGTTAGCATCGCCTCAAACTCATACCCAGGCAGCGACAGATCAATCAGCAAATCAGCCCAAAGTTTTTCCCCATACCGCTGACAAACAAACGCCTCTATCGCTTTATTTACAACACCTAACATTGGCACCTCCTGTCTTGCAGGATTGCCAAGATTCTTTAGGAAATGATGAACAGCCTAAAAATCAGTTGGCGCGCCACCTTCGGCTTTGCGACGATCGACAAAGTCTTTTAGCTCTTCCTTGATCGCTTCATCCATATGCGGTGCCTCAAACTCTGCCAAAATCTGTTTGTAGATTTTATGCGCACGCTCGGGTGTCCATACGCCACCTGCGGCTTCCCAAGCTTCAAAGTTGCGCCAGTCCGAAACAAACGGCTGATAGAATGCAGTGGTATAGCGTTCTTGGGTGTGCTGAATGCCAAAGAAGTGGCCGTTTGGCCCCACCTCTTCAATCGCGCCCAGCGCGATATCATCGGGTGTTGTGGCGTAAGTTGCAGGTTCCATGTAACGCTGGATGTGCTGCAAAACCTCGCAATCCATGATGAATTTTTCGGGGGATGCGATCAAACCACCCTCAAGCCAGCCTGCGGCGTGATAGACCATGTTTGTACCCGATTGCACGGCGGCCCATAGGGAATTAGATGTTTCCCACATCGCCTGCCCATCGGGCACATTGGCCGCACAGACCCCGGATGAACGCATCGGCAATCCGTAAAACCGCGCCAACTGTCCCGTCATTTGCGTGGCCCGCATGTATTCGGGTGTGCCAAAGGCGGGTGCACCTGATTTCATGTCCACGTTTGATGTGAATGTACCGATCACACAGGCCGCACCCGGGCGTATCCATTGCGCTAAGGCCACGGCAACCAACCCCTCAGCCAGGGATTGCGCAACTGCGCCCGCCATTGTGACAGGCGCCATGGCTCCCGCCAGTGTAAAGGGGGTTACAACCAAGCCTTGATTGCGCCGTGCCAGTCGCATCCACCCATCCAACATCGGAATGTCGTGTTTCAGCGGGGATGTCGAATTGATGTTGGTGTACATCCGCGGCTGCGCCTCAAACTCTTCATGGGTCAGACCGCCGGCGATACGCACCATTTCCATCACATCTTCGACGCGCTCTTTCCCTAATGAATAGGCATGCGCAACCTTATCCGTCAGGGTCAGTTTATCATAAAGCACATCCAAATGTCGCACGCTGGCGTGCACATCAACGGGTTCAACAGGATAACCACCAACCATATGAATACAGTTGAAATATTGGCTCAGCTTGATCAGGTTTTGACACTGTTCGCGTGTACCAGACACCTTTTTCCCAAGCTCGATATCATAGTAGTTGGGGGGCGATGATACGTTGACAAAGGTCAATGTATTTCCGCCAATAGTGACCGTGCGATCAGGATTGCGTGGCACCATGTCAAACTGACTGGGCGCCTTGGCAACCATTTCCATGATAAAGTCGCGCCCAAAACGAACGTTTTCGCCATTCACAATACAACCCGCATCGGCAAAAATTTGGCGGGCTTCGTCATTCAGGATTTCAATACCGATGTTTTCCAGAATGTGCATCGCGCCGTTGTGGATGGCCTGCACACCCTCTTCGTTCAACGGTTCGGTTGGGCGGTCCACATTTTCGATCATCCGCCATGGCATTTGATCAATCGCTGTTGTCCCGCGACGTTGTGCATTTCCTGAACGACCGCCACCGCGACGGCGGCGTGCTTGGGGTTCTGACATCGGTCTCTCCACATTCTTTTTTACAAAGATCGCGGTCACAGGATACTTCTTCCTGTCGATTTACGACGTGATCCGTCGGTTTTGCCTAGTCATTTTGAATATTCTGCAAATGCCCAAGGATATGACCGATGTGGGGCAGGACAACATCAGCGTAGGGCGCAAGATCGTCGTAATTCGCCATTCCCGTCAACACACCAATGCGATACATCCCCGCCCGTTTTGCCGAAACCAAATCATGCGTGCTGTCCCCGACCATCGCGACCTGAGCGGGTGCAAGGCCCATGCGCGTTGCAAACGCAAGAAGGGGACCAGGGGCGGGTTTCGCGCCATATCCGCTGTCAAATCCTGCGATAAAATCCAAATGCTTCGTGGCGCGCGCCTGACGCAGGTGGGCCATGGCGCCCGCCTCGGTATCATTTGTGACGACACCCGTTTTGAAACCACGCGCACGCAAATCCGCGAAATAATCAGCCAGCGGCACAACCTCTGCCTGCGGGGCATCCAGGGTTGCGTTCATTAGAATATCTTCCAACTCTTCAACGCTGTGTTCTGTCACAACGCTTGCGAAAATTTCGGCCGCTTCGCGGTTTGTTCCTGCGATGATTGGACTGCTGGGCAGGAAACTTTGCCGCGCCAAATCAAAATGCGCAGCCGTGGCCAACGCGGACTCACGTTCGGGATCACCATTGGAAAAGCGACGGATCAAACCAGAGGACCAGGCATTCCATGTTGTTTTGAAATCAAAGAGCGTTCCGTCTTTGTCAAACACCAATCCGAGTATCATCACCTTTCCAATCTACATATCGTCTTACCCAGTCCACAAACCTGATAAACGCATCTAAGTCCAGTGCATTTGTTGACCGCCCGGCAGCGCCGCGCGTGCCGTCATCATCAAATTGGGATCAAGCCCTGTTTCTTCGCAACATCGCAAAACCCATGCATCATCCATCAGAAGAAAATCCAAAACGGCCCCCAAAAATTCAGGTGATCCCGCATTTTCGCGCAGCGCATCCCCATCCGTTCCTGTGGAATTCATAAAGACAGGCAGTAAATCTTCGTCACTGACCAACCAAGTCAGAACATTTAATGCAAAAGTTTCAGCAGCATGGGGTGTCATGATCGGATTTTCGCGCCCTGTGAAAGGATTTGTTAACTCAATTCGTTAAAATTTGTCACAAGTTTCAAACGATAGCGATAGGATTTTCCATGTCGGGCAAAATTTTGATCATTGATCCAAATGCCCATCGACGCAGCGCCTTATGCCAGGCCATCCAAAACAGTTTGTATTCCTGCATTTCCGCCAAGGATATCGAAACCGCGGATTACAGCGGGGTTGAGGGCGTTTTGTTGTCAACACACGCCCCTGACACGCTGAACACGATCCGTGCGCAGCTGCATGATGCAAAATGTCCTATCTTGATTTTGCATCCACCAAACGCGGTCTATGATCGGGCCGATTATTTTCGTGCAGGTGCGGCAGATGTTGTGGAAGCAACCTGCGATTTGCGCGAAATCTTATCGCGTTTACGCTCGGCGATGCGCCGCGCAACAGCAGCACGCGAAGTTGCGCTGCGTTCGGGCACCACGCGCGCATTGGGCTTTGCAGAAGCTGGTGGCACATTTGCCGCAAAACAAATGATACATGTTCTGCAAATGACGGGCAGAACACCGCCCACCGTGACGCTGCCAAATTTTGCGGTTCAAAGTGTGGTGTTTGACGATCTTAGTGCACTTGGGGAAAGACAGGCTTTGAAATGCCTGATCATTGACGTCGATCGCGACGCACCACGATGCGTGATCCCCCTGTTACTTGACCTGCGCGCCCATCCTGCGACGCGATATGCCAGCCTTATATTGCGTGCCGATCCAGATATTTTGGACCTTGTTCGTGATGCATTGGATTGTGGTGCGGACGATATCGTTGGAACAGATATATCCAATACAGAATTGACGCATCGCATCCAAATCCATCAAGATCATATGCGAACCAATGCGATTTTGCGCGAAAGTTCGATCATTGGATTAAACGCGGCGGTCACCGATCCCCTGACAGGACTATACAATCGCCGTTACGCACAATCGCATATCAATCTGTTGTTAGACGATGCACGTTCCAATGGGGGCAGTGTTACGGCGTTAATGGTGGATATTGATCACTTCAAATCCATAAATGACGCCCATGGCCATTTCGTCGGGGATCAGGTGATTTGTTCGGTGGCACATACATTAAAATCCGCAATCCGTGCCTCGGATCTGGTGGCGCGATTTGGGGGCGAAGAATTCGTAGTGATCCTACCGAATATTTCGCCCAAAGACGCCAATACATTGGCACAGCGGTTGCGGCGCAAGGTCAGCGAAATCACCACGGACACGACACCAATCGCCATCACAATCAGTATCGGGATCAGCCGTTTTGATACAGCTGAACTGTTTGAAAGTGGATTGGAAAATTATGACCAGCTGCTGAAAGAGGCGGATCAGGCCCTTTATCACGCGAAACGTGCAGGACGAAATTGTGTTGCCTATTATAGTCACTAGAAGCCAAACCACCGCGACTTTAGCGCAAACAGTGGCATAACTTCGCATATTCTTTGCTTGCCCCTTTGGGAAATAATCGCTTTAACCCAGTCAACTTTTAAGATCTGAAGGAGAGTGGCATGGGTTATCACGCACTTTATCAAAGCTGGAAAGACGATCCAGAAGCATTTTGGTTAGAAGCGGCACGCGCAATCGACTGGGATGAATTTCCAACCGCAGCGCTGAATGCAGAAAACGCCCCTCTTTATGAATGGTTTACCGATGGTGTTGTGAACACATGTTACAACGCGCTGGACCGCCATGTTGAAAATGGGCGTGGGGATCAGGTGGCCGTCATCTATGACAGCCCGATCACAGGACGCCAAAGCAAAACCACCTATAGCGAGATGTTGGACAAGGTTGCGCGCCTTGCCGGTGCGATGCAATCAAAGGGCATTACCACAGGCGACCGTGTCATCATTTATATGCCCATGATCACCGAAGCCTTGGTTGCAATGTTGGCCTGCGCACGCATTGGCGCAATCCATTCTGTTGTGTTCGGCGGGTTTGCGGCGAACGAATTGGCCGTACGCATTGACGATGCAACACCCAAGGCGATCCTTGCCGCATCTTGCGGTTTGGAACCGGGGCGCACCGTGGCCTATAAACCCCTGATCGACGGCGCGATTGAGATTGCAGAGCATAAACCCGACGTCGTATTCATGTTCCAACGCAAGGAATGCGTGGCCGACATGATCGAAGGGCGCGATTATGATTGGAACGCGGTACAGGAAGGCGTTGAACCCGCGCCATGTGTGCCCGTCCGTGGTGATCACCCTGCCTATATCCTCTACACCTCGGGCACGACAGGCGCCCCCAAGGGTGTTGTGCGTCCAACGGGCGGACATTTGGTTGCCCTAAACTGGACCATGAAAAACGTCTATAATGTAGATCCGGGCGATGTGTTTTGGGCCGCATCGGATGTGGGTTGGGTCGTTGGTCATTCCTATATCTGTTATGCGCCACTCATTCATGGGAACACCACAATCGTTTTCGAAGGAAAACCCGTTGGGACACCTGATGCAGGGACGTTCTGGCGCGTGATCAGTGAACATAACGTGCGTTCCTTCTTTACGGCACCTACAGCGTTCCGCGCGATCAAACGGGACGATCCCAAAGGCGAATTTGCCAAAAAATATGATCTAAGCGGATTGCGCGCGCTGTATTTGGCGGGGGAACGTGCGGATCCTGACACCATCAACTGGGCGCGGGATTTATTGGGGGTGCCTGTTGTCGATCACTGGTGGCAAACTGAAACGGGTTATGCCGTTGCCGCAAACCCATTGGGGGTTGAGGAATTGCCAATCAAGGTCGGCTCACCCTCGGTTGCGATGCCGGGCTATGATGTTCAGGTTCTGGATGAGGGTGGCAATCCAATGCCCGCAGGTGAATTGGGCGCAATCGCGATCAAACTGCCCCTGCCCCCTGGGACCCTGCCCACCCTATGGAATGCAGAGGCACGTTTTAGAAAATCCTACCTGACCACGTTTGAAGGATATTACGAAACGGGCGATGCGGGCATGATTGATGAGGATGGATACCTTTACATCATGTCACGTACCGATGACGTGATTAACGTTGCAGGTCACCGTCTGTCGACAGGCGCGATGGAAGAGGTTTTGGCAAACCACCCAGATGTCGCAGAATGCGCCGTCATCGGGGTAAACGATACGTTGAAAGGCCAACTGCCCGTTGGGTTCCTATGCCTAACAACAGGTGTAAACCGTCCGCATGAAGAGATCATTGCAGAATGCGTAAAAATGATGCGCGATCAAATCGGACCTGTTGCCGCCTTTAAATTGGCCGTTGTCGTGCAGCGTCTGCCCAAAACCCGTTCGGGCAAAATCCTGCGCGCAACAATGGTGAAAATCGCCGACAACCAAGAATTCAAAATGCCCGCAACCATTGATGATCCAGCCATCCTTGATGAAATCAAAGAGGCGCTGCAATCGATTGGGTATGCGAAATAAGCATAACTTTGAATTGATCCTTAAAAACCGCCCTACGGGGGCGGTTTTTTGTTTGTGATTTAAGTGACCTTCGTTCGTTTAAACAAACTGCTCACGGATAAGGCGTTCGTCCAAACCGTGCCCTGGATCAAACAGTAATCTGTGCACAACTTCGGTTTCTGACTTCACGCTAACCCGCGCGACATTGGCAAAGGATCGGCTGTCGGCATCGGCCATCACGGGGCGTTTTTTGGGGTCGATCACCTCAAAATCAACATGCGATGCTTTGGGGATCAATGCACCCCGCCAACGACGCGGGCGATAGGCGTTAAGCGCCGTCATCGCAAATACCGCCGATCCAATGGGCAGGATCGGACCATGGGCCGAGTAATTATACGCGGTGGACCCCGCAGGGGTCGCAAGCAGAACACCATCTGACACCAATTCGGACATGCGTTCACGCCCATCAACGGAAATTTTTAACTTAGCCGCCTGTGGACCCGCACGCAGCAACGACACCTCGTTTATCGCAAGGGCGGAAAATTCATGACCGTCAACATCAACAGCAGTCATGGACAGGGGATTTATTTCGGCCTCTTCCGCAGCACTCAGGCGATCAATCAACCCGTCCTCTTCGTAGGCATTCATCAAAAACCCAACGGTGCCACGGTTCATTCCATAAACCGGCGCATCAAGGTGCTGCGTGGCATGCAGGGTTTGCAACATAAATCCATCGCCACCCAAGGCCACAATGATGTCTGCCTGATCCAGGTCAACGGATCCATACATCTGCACCAGTCGCGTGTGCGCATCGCGCGCAACATCGGCATCGCTGGAAAGAAAGGCAAGTTTCTGTGACATCAGTTAGGTTTCCAAACAAGTCATTCCGTTTCCAAAACAAGCATAAGTTTCAAGAAAGTACCAGTGGTGCCGCGCTATTTCTTCACAGTGTCGCATTATGGCCTTTTGTAAGTGATCCGTTTCCGATAGGAAATTCGTAACAAAATCATTTGGAGTACCCGATATGAAAGACACGACTGCCTTTTTCACGTCTGCTCTTGCAGAAAGCGATCCCGAAATCTTTGGCGCAATGACCAAAGAGCTGGGCCGCCAGCGTGATGAAATCGAATTGATCGCATCTGAAAACATCGTTTCGTCTGCCGTGATGGAAGCACAAGGCAGCGTGATGACAAACAAATACGCCGAGGGCTATGCTGGCCGTCGCTATTATGGTGGATGCCAATATGTGGACATCGCCGAAAACCTTGCGATTGAACGCGCATGCAAATTGTTCAACTGTGGATTTGCAAACGTACAACCAAACTCTGGCTCACAAGCGAACCAAGGTGTGTTCCAGGCGCTTTTGCAACCGGGTGATACAATCCTTGGCATGTCATTGGATGCAGGTGGTCACCTAACACACGGTGCGGCACCAAACCAATCAGGCAAGTGGTTTAACGCGGTTCAATACGGTGTACGCCGCGAAGACAACCGTGTTGATTATGATCAGGTCGAAGCCTTGGCCAAAGAACATAATCCAAAACTGATCATCGCAGGTGGGTCTGCGATCCCGCGTCAAATCGACCTTAAACGTATGCGCGAAATCGCGGACATGGTTGGTGCGTATCTGCATGTTGATATGGCACACTTTGCCGGTCTGGTTGCCGCGGGCGAACACCCACCTGTGTTCCCACATGCGCATGTTGCAACAACAACCACGCACAAAACATTGCGCGGTCCACGCGGCGGTATGATCCTGACAAATGACGAAGCATTGGCAAAGAAATTCAATTCTGCCATTTTCCCTGGTATTCAGGGTGGCCCATTGATGCACGTCATCGCGGCCAAGGCCGTGGCATTTGGCGAAGCGCTGCAACCAGAGTTCAAAACGTACATTCAAAACGTGATTACAAATGCACAGGCGCTGTCTGATCAGTTGATCAAAGGTGGTTTGGACACTGTAACACAGGGGACAGATACCCACGTCGTTTTGGTTGACCTGCGCCCCAAGGGCGTTAAGGGCAATGCAACAGAAAAGGCATTGGGCCGCGCGCATATCACATGTAACAAAAACGGCGTTCCCTTTGATCCAGAAAAACCAATGGTGACATCTGGCATCCGCCTTGGATCACCTGCAGGCACAACACGCGGCTTTGGCGAGGCAGAGTTCCGTCAGATCGCGGACTGGATTGTCGAAGTTGTCGATGGCTTGGCCGCAAACGGCGAAGAAAACAACGGCGCAGTTGAAGCAAAAGTCAAAGCAGAAGTGGCCGAAATGTGCGCCCGCTTCCCAATGTACCCGAACCTTTAATTTACTGCTATAATTGCAAAAAGGGCCGCAAATTTGCGGCCCTTTTTCTATTGATTTGTTTATTTCACAATGATGCGGCCATCGGTATAGGCAGTGTATGATCCACCTTTGGCCATATATTCCGCCGTGACATCCGCCAAATCGGGACCATAATCATAGGCGTTTTCCGCATCACGAAACATCTTGTACCCATCCCCGCCATTGCGCACATAGTTATTGGACACAACGCCATAGGTTTTGTTCAGATCAATCGCCGATCCGCCCACCATGACATTTGAAATGCGGCTGCCCGCATCAGCCGAAGGCGTGACGGTAAAGGACATGCCTGCCACTTGTGGGAAACGTCCTGCGCCCTCTTCCATTTTGGACACACCATTTTCCAATGCGGCCACAATTGTTGCGCCGCTGACAAAGAAGGTGGAAAGCGTGTTTTGGAACGGAAGAACCGTCAAAACTTCGCCCATGGTCACATCCCCCGCATCGATTGACGCGCGCAAGCCACCACCATTTTGGATTGCAATTTCAATGCCCTGATCTGCCACACGATCCAACATGGCATCGGCCACCAAATTCCCCATCTGACATTCCATGGCACGACAACTGCCGCGGTCCCCATCAATATTGCCCGACGATTGCGCGACAACGCGCATTTTCATCTCTTCAATCGGGGCGCCCATTTCGGCGATGCGGGCCGCAATTGCAGCGTCCGGAGTTACGGATGCATCCAACAGAATTGGATCACCGGAGGCCGCAGTGACGTTCCCCATATCATCAAAGGTGACCGTCAACTTGCCCAGATATTTAGAATAAGCATAGGCCTGCGCCACAGGTGTGCCACCCACCATTTGTGGATAGGCGACGGCCTTACCATCGTTCAACATCTTTGTATGACTGTGCCCACCGATCACAACGTCAATCCCCGGCACTGCTGCGGCGATTTCCATATCCTTTTTCAAACCAACGTGCGTTAGCGCGATGATTTTATCAACGCCCATACCCTGCATCGCTGCGACATCTGCTTTCAATGCTTCAATTTCATCAATGAAAACAACATTCTCGCCTGGGCTGGATGTATCCACCGTATCCACGGCCAGGGCCGAAACGATACCGATTTTCTGACCGCCGATTTCCAAAACCACGTGATCTTTTACACGATCTTTCAGCAATGCTTCTGCGGATAGATCCAAATTCCCGCTGACAACGGGGAATGAAACCGCATCGACAAAATCGGCCAAGCCTTTGGGACCATCGTCAAATTCGTGGTTTCCAACAGCCATCACGTCATACCCGATGGCTTCCATAAATTCGGCCTCTGCCGCCCCTTTGTAGGTTGTATAAAACAGTGACCCTTGGAACGGGTCGCCCGCATCTAAGACGACAACATTTTGATCGGCCATGGCCGCGCGTTCGGCATCAATGATGGTTTTCAGGCGCGCCATACCGCCAAAACATTTTCCCTCTGCCTCGCCATCGGCGTTACAGGTTGAATCGTATTTATTGATCGATTCCACACGGCTGTGAATGTCATTCGTGTGCAGGATGGTAAGTGTATAGTCCGCCGCTGCACTGCCCGCGATCAACGCAGACGTGGCAGCCGTCAACATGAAACGTGTGAACATGGTATTTTCCCTTGTTGAAATAATATCTGTAATGCGTCCATTCGGACTCATGCCTGATCATTAGTCAAGGATTTGTAACGCGGGTATGACGCTTGACCTTGCGGGAAAGAATTGCCATGAGCGGGACATGCTTATTTACAAAATCTTTCGACCCGAAGAATGGCAAAGCCTGATTGATCATGGTCAAACACAGGGCGCCCCAATTGATGTAACAGATGGCTATATCCATTTTTCCACATCTGAACAGGTGCGCGAAACAGTGGCCAAGCATTTTGCAAATGCAGGTGACCTTATCCTCGTTGCCTGTGACAGTGATGCGATGAAACCCGATATGAAATGGGAAGTCTCGCGGGGCGGTGCGCTGTTCCCCCATTTGTATCGTCTGATGCGAATGGATGATGTGATTTGGCACAAACCCCTGCCCCAAGGGGACGCAGGCCATATTTTTCCGGATGATATGACATGAAACTGATCGAACGGTTGGGATTAGCCGCACTTCACAAATTTGATCCTGAAACCTCACACGGATTGTCCATCGCGGCCCTAAAATCAGGGCTTGCCCCCCTGTCGGGTCAGGTGACAACCCCGCGTTTGGCGACATCGATTGCGGGGTTAGATTTACCAAACCCCATCGGATTGGCCGCAGGGTATGACAAAAACGCCGAAGTGATCGCGCCCCTGACCAAGGCAGGTTTTGGATTTATCGAAGTGGGTGCTGCCACACCGCGCCCCCAGCCCGGAAACCCAAAACCGCGGTTGTTTCGATTGACCCAAGATCAGGCCGCGATCAATCGGTTTGGATTTAATAACCAAGGAATGGAGGCGATTGGCGCACGATTGGCGGCCCGTCCAAATACGGGCATTGTGGGCCTGAACCTTGGTGCAAACAAAGACAGCAGTGATCGCGCCGCTGATTTTGCGCGGGTGTTGGCCCATTGCGGCCCTTACTTGGATTTCGCAACGGTGAACGTGTCCAGCCCAAACACCGAAAAACTGCGGGATTTACAGGGCAAGGACGCCTTGGGTGCGCTCTTGAATGGCGTCCTTGAAACAAACGCGGGCCTCAGCACGCCTATTCCGATTTTCCTGAAAATTGCCCCTGATTTGACCCCTGATGAAATCGCCGATATCGCAGATGTTGCGCGTGAAACAGGGATCAGTGGGATCATTGCCACCAATACAACCCTGTCTCGTGATGGGCTGACATCCAGGGATCGGGGGGAACAAGGCGGGCTGTCTGGTGCGCCCTTGTTTGAAAAATCCACGCGGGTTTTGGCCCAGCTGTCGCAGCTTTGCGGTCCTGACATCCCACTGATCGGTGTGGGCGGTGTTTCAACGGCTGCACAAGCCTATGAAAAAATTCGGGCGGGCGCGTCGGCGGTGCAACTATACACGGCATTGGTTTATGGCGGATTGTCAATGGTGTCCGATATCGCCAAAGGATTGGACACGCTATTGGAACGCGATGGTTTTGCAAATGTAGCTGATGCTGTTGGTAGCGGTCGCGCCGATTGGCTTTAGGCTAAGTCACGTTCAATTGTGGGATATTTGTAGCCCAGGGTTGCACCCCGCGCGACATAGGAAATCAGCAGCGCCATCCATAATCCATGGTTTCCAAAACTTGGGGTCAGGGCCAGCACACTAACCACATAAATCATCAGCGAAATCATCATCATATTTCGCATGTCGGCCCCCCGTGTATCGCCAATGAAAATTCCATCCAACATAAAACAGGCACATCCCAAGATGGGCGAGGCCACCATGTAAGGTAGGTAAACCCTCGCGGCCTGCTGTACCTCAACAGATTTGGCCATCATATCAATTGCCCATGGGCCAATCAGGGCAAATCCAAGCGCCAATAAAACACAGATACCTGCGGCCCACAGGCTGCTGATCACAACGCTTTTCCTTAAATCACGAACTGCGCGGCGGCCAATCGCCTGTCCAACCAACGTTTCAGCCGCGAATGCAAATCCATCCAACCCATAGGCGACAAGGTGCAAGAATTGCAGCAGCACCTGATTAGCGGCCAAAGCGACATCCCCGAATTTCCCACCCCACAACAAAAACGAAACAAAGATACCTTGCAATGCAAGTGAGCGCAGCAGAATGTCCGAATTAAGCGATCCCATTTTGATCAATCGCGCACGATCAAACACCTGATCCCACGCGCAGGCAAAAGGGTGTTGTAGGGCCGCACGACACATCCACAGCCCCAAGACCAGTCCCGTCCATTCCGCAATGAACGTGGCCCAAGCAACCCCATCAACGCCCCAGCCAAGCGATAGCACAAAGTACAAATCCAACAGAATGTTCAACCCATTCATCCAAATTTGCAGGATCAAAACCTCGCGCGTGCGTTCTTGGGCAATGAGCCACCCCGTAATCGCATAAAGTGCAATGGGCGCAGGCGCGCTGAATATGCGAATTGTCATGTAACTTTCAACAAGCGGCGCAACCTGATCAGATACGGGCGAAATCCATAAGCCCCCAGCGATCAGCAAAGGGTAAAGCGCCATGAAGACAACACCCGCCCCAAGCCCAAGGATCAATCCACGTACCAGAAGGGCGATCAATTCCTGCTGATCCCCTGCGCCCATGGCCTGCGCGGCAAGCCCCGTTGTGCCCATGCGCAGAAATCCAAAAATCCAATAAATCGCCCCAAGGATAATCGCCCCCACCCCAACGGCGGCAATCGAGGCTGCATCCCCAATTTGTCCAACGGCAAACGTATCAACCACCCCCAAAAGCGGCACAGTGATGTTTGACAAAACAATGGGCAGCGCAACCGCAAGGACGCGGCGGTGTGTGATCTCAGCTTGCATGAGCCTAGTCCGCTTTTGCGCTCTTGGCATCGGGCATTAGAAAATGTCCAGTCCCTTGGGCAAATAGGCGGTCACGATTGTCCTGCCAAGCTTCGACATGCACGGATGCATATCGGCGCCCTGATCGGTTGATCGTGGCGCGCGCATAGGCATCCCGTGGCAGGCCCGAGCGCAGATAATCAACCGTAAAATCAATGGTTTTGGGCAGGGCAAATTGATGTCCTGATGTAATCGCCTCGGGCGTTAGGGTTCCATCCTCAATCGCGGCCCATGCGGTGGCCCATGTCAGTTCAATCACCGCTGCCACCTCTAGAAAGGCGGCAATCGCGCCTCCGTGCAACGCAGGCAGCGCGGGGTTCCCAATCAACGTATCCCGATAGGCCATAACGGCCGTCAATTCGTCACCACGCCGTTCAAACGATACGTTCAAAAACTGAACCTGGGCCGCTCGCTTCAGGACGTGAGCATCCAGGCCGTCTACAGCTCCCCCCTG
>CAXACF010000006.1:0-14730 GCA_963967125.1 uncultured Rhodobacterales bacterium
ACTGTCTGCAGGGGATGTGGTTGTTTCCATGCTGCCCGGGGATCACCACGTTCCATTGGCACAATGCGCCATCGCAAATCGCGCACATTTCGTCAGTTCGTCCTACATCGCGCCAGAAATGCGTGATCTGGATCAGGCAGCCAAGGACGCAGGCGTTTGTTTGGTCAATGAAATTGGGTTGGACCCCGGCATTGATCACCTGATGGCGCATAAATTGGTTGAGTTATATCGTACATCGGATGCATTTGATCCTGCAAACGAACTTGATTTTATTTCCTATTGCGGCGGTATCCCAAAGGTTCCAAACCCATTTCGATATAAATTTAGCTGGTCCCCATTGGGCGTGCTAAAGGCGCTGCGGTCCCCATCAAAATCCATCAAAAATGGAGCAGAGTTTAGCGTGGATCGCCCATGGGACGCGATCAGTTCGTATGAAGCCCCTTTGCCAACGCCCGAAACATTCGAGGTTTACCCAAACCGCGACAGTCTACCGTTCATGGCGCAATATCATTTTGATCCCGCTTGGAATGTACGCGAATTTGTCCGCGGAACCTTGCGCCTGAATGGATGGGCCGATGCATGGTCAGACGTATTTTCCGAAATTGAAACCTTGTCGGGCGAGGCAGGGGACGCACGATTAAAGGAGATGTCAGATCAGTTTTGGGCCGAAAACGCCTATGGCGAAAATGACCCAGATCGCGTTGTATTATGCGTTTCACTTAAGGCGGAACGCGATGGCAAACCCGTCTGGCATCAAACCTATGCGATGGATGCATGGGGAACTGAGGCCTCAACCGCAATGGCGCGATTGGTGTCCAAACCCGTAAGTTTTGGAATCAAAGCTGTCTTAGAAAATCAAATCCCAACTGGCGTTTCCGCCGCCCCAGACGATCCAAAATTGGTGGATGCATGGCTGTCGGAAATCGCGAAATTGGCACAACATCTGGAAATCGTTGATCACGTGGCCTAACCCAAGGGATAGGCCGTAGGATCATTTGGATCGATCATCTAAACCTTGCACGGAACTTGAACGTTATTGAGAAAATAACCAAGACACGTGCAAGGGTAAGACATGTTTTTTTCTAAAGTAGTTCCAGAGACTTGGAGCCTGATTACACCGTTTATCGACGATATTTTAGACGAACTTTATGATCATGCGCTGGCCCATGAAACGACCGCAAAAATGTTTGCTGGTCACAATATCGAGGGGCTAAAAACCGTTCAGAAATCGCATTGGGAACTGACGTTCAAAAACGGTTTTGATGCAGCCTACGAAGAACGCGCCCAACGCATCGGGCATTCACATGCAAGAATTGGGCTCGCGCCGAATATATTCACAGACAGCTACGGATTTATGTTGGAGCGCTTACTCCATCAAATTTTGTCGTCTAAAATGTTGCCCAATCCCTCAGTCTGCGCCGAAAAAATTCAGGAAATCACTAATGTGATTTTTCGCGATCTGTCGCGCGTGGTGGATATTTACTATCAGGTAGTAGAGGGACGCCGCATCGAATCTTCGCAATATGTTTTGGAACAGTCGCGCGAATTTTCGCACCGGATGACGCTCGTGTCAGATGACGTTCAATCTGTTGCCACAGCCGTGGATCAAATGGACAGCTCAATCAGCAATATTTCAAAAAATGTGGATGAAAGTTCGAACTACGCACGTGCCGCGTCTGAGCGCGCAGACAGCGCGGCAGAGTCAATGCAATCGGTTGCAACCGCGTCGGAAGAGATCGGATCATTCCTGTCGATCATCACAGAAATCGCAGATAAAACCAAATTGCTCGCGGTTAATGCAGCAATCGAAGCCGCACGCGCAGGCGATGCGGGCAAAGGGTTTACCGTGGTTGCCGACGAAGTACGTCAATTGGCCGAGGGTACAGAAAGCGGTGCCCGCGATGTAGCGATGAAAGTCGAAGAAATTCAGCGATCCGTTGGCGGATTGCAGCGCACAATCGACTCAGTACGCGAGAGTTTTCAACATGTACTTTCAGCATCTGATCACATCGTAACAGCAGTGCATCAACAAAGTAATGCTTCCCGCGATATGAGCGATCGCATGCGTACGGTGAACAGCGGGTTGGATCGACAGGTGGATGATTTGAAACAGTTGATGGACCACATGCAACTGACGATCAAAAAATAAGATAACGCGTTGATCCAGAACCAATCACGCACCGTATACAGTTTATGGGCATGATTGGGATACAGACTCTGGAAAAGGATTCCTCGCTAAATTCAGCGATGGATGATAGAGTCGTATCAGAAGACCTAAAAGACAAAGCTGATCCAGTGAATACTAAAACCGCCGATCAATGGGGTTCATACCTTGAGGCGATAAAATCAACACACGATGTTGCAGCGTTTGAAGCCCTATTCGGACATTTTGCACCTCGTATAAAATCCTTCCTTCTTAAGTCGGGAGCAGACGCAAATTTGGCCGAAGAATGCGCACAAGAAGTTATGGTAACCGTTTGGAACAAAGCACATCTCTTTGATCCAACACGCGCCAGTGCGGCCACCTGGATCTTTACGATTGCACGAAATAAGAAAATAGACGCCCTTCGAAAATCGTCACGGCCAGAGCCGGACGAACTCCCTTGGGGACCAGATCACGAACCTGATCAGGCGGATGTGATCGCACTACAACAGGAAACAGACAAACTGGGTCGCGCACTTGCCGAACTCCCAGAAAAACAGCGCAAGTTGGTCGAGCGTGCCTATTTTGGCGACCTAAGCCACCGAGAACTTGCAGATGAAACCGGGCTTCCCCTTGGCACAATCAAATCGCGCATTAGATTGGCATTGGAGAAGCTGAGACACGCAATGAGCTGATAATGACACCGCAACCGATTACTCATCATATTGATGACGCACTTTTGATGGCCTATTCGGCGGGCACCCTACCCGAGGCCTTTTCTCTCGCTATCGCGACGCACATCAGTATGTGCGATGAATGCCGCGCAACACTCGAAAGCTTCGACGCCGTTGGCGGACAGGTTATGGAAGAGCAGTCCCCCGTCACAATGAACGACGATGCATTTGCCAAAACAATGGCGATGGTTGGAAAACAATCGATCCAACGACCAAAACCCGCAAACGATATCCCCTCTGTCTTGGCGGGATATATTGGCGGATCGCTGGATGACGTTGAATGGCGCACCCTTGGAGGTGGCATCAAACAAAAAATCATTCTGGCGGGCCGCGACGCGACCGCACGTTTGCTGTATATCCCAGCAGGACAATCTGCGCCCGATCATGGGCATTCAGGAATGGAATTGACCCTGGTGCTGCGTGGCGCGTTTAAAGATGAAACTGGGCACTACCGTGCGGGTGACATCGAAATCACTGATGATTCTGTCGAACACACTCCCATCGCAGACGAGGGAGAAGATTGCATTTGTTTGGCGGTAACCGAGGCACCAATTCGCTTTACCAGCGTCTTTTACCGCGCCTTGCAGCCATTCTTTAAAATCTAAACACGATCAAGTTTATCAAGGAATTGATCGCGCAGCGTTTGTGTTGTTGCGATCAATCCTTTGGACTGGGGCGTTGGGTTATTAAACCGCACGGCATTCCCCGTGCGATCAGATACAACGCCACCTGCTTCTTCCACCATCAATACGCCTGCGGCCACATCCCATTCCCACGTAGGGCGCAGTGTGATCATCCCATCGAATTTGCCCTCTGCCACTGCGGCCATGCGATAGGCAAGGGATGGGCGATGATGCCGATCAAAGTCAGGTGCTAATCCACTCACCCAATGATCAGAGGTCATAACGGCGCGGTTTGCCAAAATACGTGCGTTTTCAACATGATCTACGCCCTGCACCTGCATAGGGGTTTCCCCGACAAATGCCCCAGCACCGCGGGCCGCACGATAGATAACATTTGTTGCAGGCAGATACACAACACCTGCAATCACCTGTCCGTTTTCGACAACAGCGATGGAATGCGACCACGTTTTTTCACCCGCCATGAAACTGCGTGTGCCATCGATCGGGTCGATGATGAAACATCTATCTTTGGTTAAACGTGTTGCATCATCTTGGGTCTCTTCTGATAACCACCCATAGGTTGGCCGCGCGCCCATCAGCATGTCGTGCAACAGGTCATTTACGGCCAAATCGGCCTCGGTCACGGGGCCTGCGTCTTCGGGTTTGTCCCAATGCTGAAACGATCCACCCCAATAGGTCAGGGCCAATTCACCCGCCTTGCGTGCCGCCTGTTCCAGTAGGGTAAGATCAGCTACCGGCAAGCGTCATGCCCTCAATCAACAGGGATGGAACAACACGCGACAAATGCGTCCGTGCATCATTTGCGGGAACAATGCGTTTTAACATATCGCGCAAATTGCCCGCGACGGTCAGTTCGCTAACGGGATAGGCGATTTCGCCATTTTCAATCCAAAACCCCGATGCGCCACGCGAATAATCCCCGGTATTCGGGTTGATCGTCGATCCAATCATCGAAGTGATCAAGAGACCGCGCCCCATATCGCGCAGCAACTCTTCTTTGGTTTTCTGACCTTGGGTCAGCGATACATTCCACGAGGATGGAGAAGGCGCTGAAGACACACCCCGCGTAGCATTCCCGGTGCTTTGCAGCCCCAATTTACGCGCGCTTGCCAAATCCAATGTCCAGCCTGTCAAAACACCATCATCTACGATCACACGTTTTGAGGTTGCCAATCCTTCCCCATCAAAGGCGCGTGATCCGTTAACGCGTGGACGGTGGGGGTCCTCGATCAATGACAAACCGTTGGGCAAAACCTGTTCACCCAACAAATCCTTGGCCCAGCTTGATCCACGCGCAATCATCGCGCCATTGGTTGCGGCCAATAGATGCCCGATTAACGAAGATGAAATACGTTCATCAAAAATGATAGGATAGCTGCCGGTTTTTGGTTTTTGTGGGTTTAGACGTTCCACCGCACGCGCACCTGCCTGTGCGCCAATTTCTTCTGGGCTGCGCAGGTCGGCCTGAAAAATGCGGGTATCGGCGTCATAATCCCGCTCCATCCCCGTGCCTTCACCCGCAATCGCAACCGCAGAGGTCGACCGCCCTGTATAGGCAACACCCCCAGCGAACCCATTACTTGTCGCCATGAAAACATCCGATGCGGAATATCCCGCGGCGGCAGCATCCATTTGTGTGACCCCTGCAACGGCCATTGCGGCGGCCTCGGCACGGCGCGCATCCTCTTCCAATTCGGCCGCTGTGGGTTCTGGCGTGTCATCGGCCATTTCCAAATGCAACTGGTCATGCGCTTGCGATAACTCTGACGCGTCTGCCAATCCAGTATAGGGATCCTCTGGTGCCTCTTTGGCCATGGCAACGGCACGTTCTGCCATGGTTGCGATTGTATCGGGGCGCACGTCTGATCCTGAAACAATGGCGCTGCGCTGCCCGATAAAGACACGCAAACCGATATCAACCCCTTCTGAGCGTTCGGCGTGTTCTAACGCGCCATTGCGCACATCAATTGAAACAGAGGTGCCTTGGGCCGCAACGGCATCCGCCTGATCTGCGCCCGCCGCCTTGGCAGCATCCAGCATATGTTGGGTCAAATCAGAGAGAGAATTTGGGGTTCGGGTCATGGCATCCTCATTATCACTGGCCAAGAGGTAATGTTTCACCCCTGCGAAAGCAAGCAGTCGCGCTTGGGTTTTTCGAATGTTCAGAAACCCGTTGGCGATCATGCGCTAAAAACACCGCTGCGTTTTTGTGCTTTTCATTCAGGGAAAATTCGCAAATTGTGGGAAAAACGCATGAGGACAGAGATGGAAAAAGTTGCGCTTATCACAGGGGCCGCCCGCGGCATCGGCAAAGCAACCGCCGAGCTATTTTTGGAAAATGGGTATCACGCGATCCTGCTTGATCGGGATGAAGAGGCGTTGATGGAAACACATCAGGCGTTAGAAAACACCAGTGCCTATTTGTACGATGTGTCCAATCCACAAGCAGGCGGCGAAATCGCCGCGCGTATTTTGTCCGAACACGGGCGATTGGACGCCTTGGTCAATAATGCGGGCGTTGCGGATTTTGGTCCGATTGAGGCGCATGATCAATCCAAATGGCGCCGTGTGATGGAAACCAATTTGGACGGCGTCTTTTACATGACACAGGCCCTGACCCCGATGCTAAAAGAAACCCAAGGTGCAATTTTGAACATCGCCTCGATCTCGGGTCTGCGCGCTTCGACCTTGCGTGTAGCCTATGGTACATCCAAGGCCGCCGTAGCGCATTTGACCAAACAACAGACCTGTGAATTGGGCGAATACGGGATACGCGTGAACTGTGTCGCGCCAGGACCCGTGAAAACAAAACTGTCGATTGCCGTACATACGCCAGAAATCATTCAGGCCTATCACGATGCTGTGCCGCTTAACCGCTATGGCAGCGAACGGGAATTGGCAGAGGTGATTTATTTCCTCTGCTCACCCAAGGCGTCCTATGTCACAGGACAGGTTGTGGCCGTTGATGGCGGGTTTGAGGCGACAGGCGTGGGCCTGCCAGCCTTGCGGGATTAACCTCTAGCGCATGCGTTGGCCGTTGACGTAAACGCCGCCGTTTGAACGCACTTCCACCTCAGATGTTAATTCATCCTCGCCTGTCGCCACAAACCCCATGCCCAATCCCATGCGGATCGGCATCAATTGATCGGGTTGCAACAATCCTGCCTCGATCAATTGATCAAAGACGGAATTCAAACCGCTGACCACAACGCTTGCTTCGCCCTCGGGGCGGGGCATGCCATCAAATGTTTGCAGATCGTTCATGTCAAAGGTGAAATCACCCGATCCTTTGGCCACTGCGCCCAGCGCAGACACCAACAGTTCGTTCAAACCAAAGCTTTCGATTGATCCAAACTGTGTCGGATCCTGTTCCATCAATTCTTCGATATTGGGATCAATCAAATCACGCTCCAGACGGACGCCTGCACTTAGATCAACAACCACATCGATGGGGGCACGAACCAATTGACCTGTGGGATCAAACATCGCCCAGATCGTGTCCGAAATCCCCAGTCCCAGATATTCCATACCAAAATGCACCTGCTGCACCTCGGGTGCGGCGGCAAGCGGGATATCAATGTCATAGGCGATTTTCTCAATACCACCTGACAGGGGCAGCGGAATTTCCGCAGGGACAAAGGCGTTAAAGGCAATATCGTTGATATCGGCGCTGACGGACGCATTTCCGTTATCAATATTCATATTGGACGCGGTTTTATCGGCGACAAAGCTGATATCAAACACTTCTCCCTCAGCCTTACCATCCATTTTAAATTCCATCCCGTCCAAGGATGATGTGGCGCGCAAACCCCCGCCCGCCTTTAACTCGGCCAAAATTTCATCAGGTGTGCCATTGAAGTTAACGGTTTGGAATGCCTCGCTCATCAGGCCCCGCATCGTGGCAGAGGCCGTCAGATCCATATCCTCGGCAGGTGCGACGATTGTCATATCAAAGGCCATTTCACCCAAGGATTGAACAGATTGTTGATGCCCATTGCCCATGTACATCATGTTCGACATGGCGTCATTCATGCTCAGAACAAATTCAACGGTCGCCTCAGCCGGATCATAATCAGGTGCGATTAGTTCAATCAATTTGACCTCTGCACTTGCGATGTCCCAGGTTTGGATCAGCGTGTCATCAACCTCGGAATAGACGCCCATGTCGCCATTCACGGAATAAGACAATCGCGCGGTTACATCATCTTGACCCGCGACTTTCACAACGATTTCCTGATAATCGGGTTGTTCAACATGAACTTTGCCACCCTTTTCCAACAGGGACCAACCATCCATCGACACGATAACCGTGTCGTCGGTATCAGGAATATCAAACGTAAATCGCACATTTGAAATGTTCAGGTTATCACCATCCCGTGTGGCAAGTGCAGTAATGGAACCCCCTGCCTCTTCGATCAAATCAATGGTCTGGGCCCAAACGCGATCTGCCGTTAAATCGGCGACTGCGGTCGATGCACCAAATAACCCAGCTAACAATGCGGTATATGAAATTGATCGTTGAAACATAAAACACCCTTCCTTTGTAGATGCGTTAAACTTGTGACAGTTCATTGCATTGTTCAAGGGGTTGCATGGTTTTCCCGCCCTGTGCCATGGTCGGCATGACCCATATTGACCGAGGATACCGCAATGAATTTATCAGGAAAAACCGTTTTAATCACTGGCGCCAGTCGCGGGATTGGCGAAGCAAGCGTTGCGGAATTTGCTGCAGCGGGCGCCAAAGTTGTGTTGACCGCACGATCAAAGGCCGAGATTGACCGCATCGCTGTCCCCTTTGGCGATCAGGCGCTGGCCATTGCGGGGGATATCGCAGACCCCGCATTCGTGACGGCCCTGATTGATCAAACCGTTGCGCATTTTGGGGGACTGGATGTTGTCATCAACAATGCTGCGGCCTTGCATCCCATTGCGCGGGTCGAGGATGCGGACATCGACGCATGGTCCAAATTGATCGACGTCAATGTCAAAGGGGTGTTTTACGCGGCCAAAGCGGCCCTGCCCCATATGATGAAATCAGGCGAAGGTATCATCCTGACCGTCAGTTCGGGGGCCGCGCATAACCCATTAGAAGGGTGGAGCGCCTATTGCGCATCTAAAGCGGCGGCCGCCATGATGACCCGCAGTTTGCATCTGGAATATGGCTGGCATGGAATTTCATCCATGGGTCTGTCGCCTGGAACCGTGGCCACGCAGATGCAGCGTGACATCAAGGCCAGCGGCATGAACCCTGTGAGTGAATTAGACTGGAGCGATCACGTCCCCCCCTCTTGGCCCGCCAAGGCGATGGTGTATATGTGTGAAAACGCGAAACAATTTGCGGGACAGGAATTGGCGCTGCGTGATCCTGACCTGCGCAAGGCAATAGGTGTTGCATGATCAATGTTGATAAAACCAATCCTGTCTGGGTTGTCACCCTGAACAGGCCGGATAAGGCAAATGCCCTGACCGAACAAATGTTGATTGATTTGCGCGACACAGCCCGCGATGCAAAAGACGCACGTGGTTTGATCCTAACAGGTGAGGGTAAGGTTTTTTCCGCAGGGGCCGATTTGGATGCGGCGCGCGCAGGCCTTGCCACATCACCGTTGTGGGAGGAATTGTCAGGTGCGATTGCTGACCTGCCCTGTATGAGCATTGCCGCCCTAAACGGTACGCTTGCCGGTGGTGCGATGGGCATGGCACTGGCCTGCGATATGCGCATTGCGGTGGCAGGTGCAAAATTCTTTTATCCCGTGATGAAGCTTGGCTATCTGCCCCAACCCAGCGACCCGATGCGGATGCGCAACCTTATCGGCCCTGCACGGGCCAAGATGATCCTTATGGGTGGGCAGAAAATTTTGGCGGATGAGGCGCTGTCCTTTGGTCTGATTGATCGCATCGTTGATCCTGCAGATCTGCTGGATCATGCGCATTCCCTGATGACCGATAGTGCGGCAGCAACCCCCGAACATTGTGCAGGGATCAAGGGGATGATTGAGGCGGGTTGATCGCAGTGCGGATTAGAATTTCGTTAACTTTCGCACCGACGTGATACCGATGTTTTACCGACCTCAAACATATGTGGATTTTACCGCTTTCGACGCCCGCCTGTGGTTTTTGACAAAAACTGCGGCGGGCGTTTTGCGACCCATTTAAAAAACTTGGCGAGGCGTGGATGCGCACGCAATGCATCCACCGATGCGTAAGATCGGGCAAGCTCTGCCTCACTCAATGTGGAGTGAATTTCCTTGTGACAAATGTGGTGTATTAGGATCGTTGGACCACCTTTTCCGCCCTTAAGTTTGGGGATCAGATGATGCAAACTTTGCGGTGCATCTGGTGGAATTGGGCGTTCACATAAGGGACACACTGGATCGCTCATCTCAATTGCCTCATTGTCAAACCCCTTATTTTGCTATCAAAATACGATTTAGGTGCGGAATCAAGGGATGTAAAATATGGAATTCGATCAGATGCCCCCGATCGTTCAGCGGGCGTTTTCATTGGCTGTGCAGGGATGGGATATCGCCTCGGCATGGCTGTTAAGCCCTGCGGCGTGGTCTCAGTTTATCTTATTGGTTGTGGCCTATTATGGGGCCGTATTTGCCACAAAAAAGATGAACCCGATCATCACCCGCATCCTAACACCCCAAGACGGTTCAACATCGGTCATTGCGCAAATACGCCTTTTTATATTGATGTTTTTGCCCCTATTAATGCCCCTGTTGGCCTATGCCTTCACAGGCATCGGTGAAACCCTGACCCGTTCGATTTTCGGATCCAGCGCCGTCATCGCCTTTGGCAAACGGGTGTTTTTATTCCTAGCGATCCGCAGTTTCGCGCGGGATATGTTGACCGATCCTTTATTGTAATTATTGGGAAAATTCGTGCTGATCCCTGTGGGTGCGCTTTATGCGTTGGGTCTGTTGGATATGGTCGCAGCAAGGCTTGAGGCGACCGTTGTTCCACTGGGGAACCTATCCTTTAATCTGCTATGGCTGATCCAATTCTTTGTCGTGGGCGGGATTATTTTTTGGTTGGGCCGTTGGTCAAACGATCAATCCTCGGGCTTTATCAACAAACAAGAGGAAATGCGCCCCGCCACCCGTCAACTGGCCAGCAAAGCAACCGAGATTGCCATTTTCGGCGCGGCCTTTTTGATCCTGATGAACATCATGGGGATTTCCCTGACCTCGCTTGCCGTACTTGGGGGTGCGGTTGGTGTTGGCCTTGGCTTTGGTTTGCAAAAAATCGCATCAAACTTTATCTCGGGCGTGATCCTCTTATTAGAGGGACAAGCAACCGTTGGGGATTATGTTGAACTTGATGGTGGTGAAGCGGGCACAATCGTGAAAACCACGGCGCGCTCCGTGATCTTAGAAACATATGACGGACGTTGGATTGTTGTTCCGAACGAAGATTTTATCACAACCCGTGTTGTCAATTATTCCGACCAAGGCAGCGCAAACCGCTATGAAGCAGATTTTTCCGTCAGCTATGACACGGACATAAATTTGGTCCCTGCACTGGTCGAGGCCGCCGTTTCCAAACACCCAGAGGTCCTAGACGATCCATTTCCACCTGATTGCGAACTGCGCGGCTTCGGAGAAAGTGGCATCAACTTTGCCGTCGAATTTTGGGTCAATGGGATTGATGATGGCAAAAACAAATACACATCTGATGTTCTTTTTATCATCTGGAACACGTTGAAAGAAAACGATATTACGATCCCATACCCACATCGTGTGGTCGAGTTTAAAAATATGCCGGATATACCTGAGGAATGACAAAAAAAGCATTGGTGATTGGGGGTGGTCCCGCGGGTTTGATGGCTGCTGAGCAGTTGGTCAATGCCGGGCTGTCCGTGACCATCGCCGAGGCTAAGCCGACCTTAGGTCGTAAATTTTTGATGGCGGGAAAGTCGGGTTTGAACCTAACCATGGACGAAACCGTTTCTGCGTTTTTGCCCCATTTTTACAACGCCCGAACGCATCTTGACCCGATGATTTCATCCTTTGGCCCGCAAGAGGTGAAAGAGTGGACAGAAGGTTTGGGTGAACATATTTTTGTCGGTACATCAGGTCGCGTCTTTCCCAAGGCGATGAAGGCCTCTCCACTATTGCGGGCATGGCTTGCAAGGTTGTTGGATGCGGGAGTAATCATAAAGACGAATTGGAAACTGACTGGCTTAACCGAAAATAATGCGTATTTTCAAACACCTGAAGGTGCCAAAAACATAATCGCCGATGTCGTCGTATTGGCCATGGGTGGCGCAAGTTGGGCGCGTTTGGGGTCTGATGGGGCATGGGCCGAATGGTTCGGCCCAATCACCGCGTTCCAACCCGCAAACTGCGCCTTTGCGATGGATTGGTCGGACCACATGACCAAATTCTTTGGCACGCCAATCAAGAATATTACTCTTCGCGCTGGCGATATGATATCGCGCGGGGAAATCATTGTATCACGCAATGGCATCGAAGGCGGTGGCATTTATTCTGTCAGTCGCACCTTGCGAACAGGCGTTCCATTAACGATAGACCTAAAGCCCGATTGGACAGTCAACCGTGTCGAAACCGCACTGTCAAAACCCCGCGGCAAGGACAGTCAGACAAACCATCTGCGTAAGGCCCTAAAGCTAGAGCCAATAAAGATCGCATTGATGCGCGAGGTTACACCGCAACTGCCACAAGATGCCAAAGCACTGGCTAAAATGGTGAAATGCCTGTCCCTTACAACCCTTGCGCCACGCCCCATGGATGAGGCGATTTCAACAGCGGGTGGCATCCCGTGGAACCGATTGGACGCAGGTCTTATGTTACTGGATCGTCCCGGCATTTTTTGTGCGGGTGAAATGATTGATTGGGAAGCACCAACAGGCGGCTATTTGATCACCGCCTGTTTGGCAACAGGCCGTTGGGCGGGGTTGCACGCCGCGCAATATGCGCAGCGCACATAGTTAAACAATGTTTACGGCAAGGCTGCTGCACGCTTGAACGCATCACGTTCGCGCAGGCGTTTTGCATAGGCTTTGAATGCCTCATTCTCTAATGGGAATTTGGCGTTATAAGCCCAACCGCCACAATGCACCAAAATGATATCTGGAATGGTCATCGTGTCCCCCATCAAATAGGGGCCGTCGATTTGCTCCATCAGGCGATCCAAGGATCGCGCGAATTCCAATTTCAGGCTTTCTTTCACGGCGGGCACCCGTTCTGCTTCGGGCAAGATGAAACTATGACGGGCAGCGGTCCATAAAACCGCATCAATTTCATCATTCACACGATGCAGCAATGCGTCCTGTTTAGCACGTTGAACCGATCCTGCGGGAAAGGTTAATCCCCCATGGCGATCCGCCAAAAAGGTGATGATTGCCGCGCTGTCGGTGATCACCTCGCCCTCGGCAATCAGGGCAGGTAATTTACCTGTAGGGCTGTGTTCCAACGCCTCTGGTGAACGCACGGGATAGGGTTTGTGATCGTATTCAATTCCCAATTCTTCCAATGCCCATAAAACGCGAAATGTGCGGTTTGTGCGTGATCCAACGACTGTATACATACGGCTCTCCTCTTATCGTGATTAATAAAGTGGTGCGTGGCAGATGTGTCCAGTGCAAATGCAGGTTGGGAACGCAACGTGACCCTAAAATTCAACACATTTCCACCATGGCAGAATCGTCCCAATCCGTGCTAGGGTTTGTGGTATGAATTCACACAACCCCAACATAGGCCAAGATCGCCCCGTTATTCGGCAACTGGATGATGCGGCGATTAACCGAATTGCCGCTGGTGAAGTGGTTGAACGACCCGCGTCTGCCGTGAAGGAATTGGTTGAAAATGCCATTGATGCAGGAGCGCAGCGCATCACAATTGATATCGCGGATGGGGGTAAAACGTTGATCCGTGTGGGGGATGATGGCTGCGGGATGAGTGCGGCGGATCTCCCCCTTGCGTTGTCCCGTCATGCGACATCAAAAATTGATGGTTCTGATTTGCTAAACATCCACAGTTTCGGATTCCGCGGCGAGGCTTTGCCGTCCTTGGGTGCCGTTGGTCGGTTGTCGATTTCTTCGCGCTTTGAGGGTCAGGATGGCGCGGAAATCACTGTTGCAGGGGGTGACATGGGCCCCGTCAAACCCGCAGCGCTTAGCAAAGGAACAGTGATCGAGTTGCGCGATTTGTTTTACGCAACCCCCGCGCGCCTAAAATTCCTGCGCACAGATCGGGCAGAGGCACAGGCAATCACAGATATCATCAAACGTTTGGCCATGGCAGAGCCTTCAATCGGGTTTCATTTGCGCGATGTGTCAAATGGTGGGTCACGATCCGTGTTCCGCGTTGATCCAGAAACGGGCGATTTGTTTGACGCGCTACACAGGCGGTTGGCGAAAATACTGGGAACTGAATTTTCTGAAAACGCCCTGAAAATTGATGCAGAGCGTGACGGATTTCATCTGTCTGGTTATGCGGCACTGCCAACGTTTTCACGCGGTGCTGCGGTGATGCAGTATTTCTTTGTGAACGGGCGCCCTGTGCGCGATAAACTGTTGATCGGTGCACTGCGCGGTGCCTACGCAGATTTCCTGTCACGTGATCGACACCCGGCTGTTGCTTTGTTTGTGGATTGCGATCCACACCTTGTTGATGTGAACGTGCATCCCGCCAAATCCGAGGTGCGCTTTCGCGAGCCAGGCTTGGTGCGCGGACTGATTGTATCAGCCCTGCGCCACGCATTGGGTGAGGCAGGACACCGCGCATCCACCACCGTTGCGGGCGCGACATTGGGTGCAATGCGTCCAGAAACGCCGCATCAACCAATCTATCAAATGGACCGACCCAGTGCCGCGACGCGCAACGTCAGTTATCAGGCACAAGCGCCCGAAAGCTTTGGGTTTGCAGAGACCCCCGTGCCATCCGCCCGCATTGATGATCCTGTGATCGAGCCAGCACAAGAACCGCAACAGACGGATCACCCACTGGGTGCGGCACGTGGGCAGGTGCATGAAAACTATATCATTGCGCAAACGCAGGACGGCATTGTCATTGTCGATCAACACGCCGCGCATGAACGGCTGGTATATGAGCGTTTGAAGCACCAAATGGGTGAACGCGGTGTTGCGGCACAGGCATTGCTAATTCCCGAAATCATCGAACTTTCCGCTGGGGATTGCGCGATGTTGTTTGAATTGGCAGATGAATTTGGCCGTTTCGGG
>CAXACF010000007.1:0-14183 GCA_963967125.1 uncultured Rhodobacterales bacterium
TATCATAAGCATGAACAGAACTAGCGTTCGTCTCTGCTTGATATTTGTTAGAAGCCTCCAACGCATCAGCATAAGTCGCCGGTACTATTGTTCAATTAGATCCAGTTTTTTTGATTAGTTCTATTTTTGTTCTTCCAGAAAGGTATGGAACAATTATGTGGGACTTTATACCTAGCTTTTGTGCAGCATATGCAATTGCTGCTCCATGATTTCCTCCAGAAGCAGCAACTACTCCTTGACTCGCCATTCCATTATCTAAAAGTGAATTAAAGGCTCCTCTACACTTAAAACTTCCTGTGTGTTGTAAATGTTCCAATTTTAAATCAACTTTTTGTCCAAAAGAAGATGTTTCAAATGTTGGCGTTTCGACAATATGGGACCTTATTTTAGAAAGGCTGCCTTCAATTTCTTTTGTCCAATCTGGTAACACTTTTTCAACCTTTCTGCTTCATTCATCCACGTTCAAAATGGTCAGGTGGTTGAATTTCAGACGTTTATGACGGGTGAAGTCTATGATCTGTTGTCCCGAAGTTCGGTTCTGAAACATTCGGTATCGGGCGAAGGTTTTTCACAACCCGATTTTATCGATGCCGCAAAATCCGCTTTTAAAAACCCTGCTGATGCCTTTTCTCAGTTGTTTCGATTGCGCGCTCAACATTTAGTCCACGATGCTGATGCCAAGGTTTTGCGCGCACGCTTGTCTGGTATCCTGATCGGTCAGGAAGTCGCCGCAATGGAGCGTCAGTGGAACCACCTCGCAATCACGCTTGTTGGCGAAGAAGCACTCTGTTCGCTTTACAAATCCGCACTTGAGGCGGTTGGGAAGTCGGTTGATTTGAACCTAAGTGCGGCACCAACGCTTCGCGGTCTGATCGCGATCAGAAATGGAAAAGGATAACTATGCAACGCGAATTGATTGCAATCCTACGTGGCATTCAACCGAATGAGGTGCACGACATCACTCGGGCATTAATTGATGCAGGGATTACCAAGATTGAAGTGCCCTTAAATTCTCCTAACCCGTTTCAGTCGATCGAACAAATGGCTTACGGCTTTGGGTCAGATGCAACGATTGGCGCGGGAACCGTACTGCACCAAGACGAGGTCAAAACGCTTGCAGACATCGGATGCCAAATGGTGATCAGCCCAAATGCCGATCCTGATGTGATTATGGCAACCAAGAATGCGGGTATGCTGTCCTATCCCGGAGTTTTCACCGCAACAGAATGTTTCAGCGCGCTGAAACATGGGGCGGATGGATTGAAATTTTTCCCGGCATTCAAACTTGGCCTTGATGGATTCAACGCATTAAAAGCTGTGCTACCGAAAACGGCCAAGACCTATGCCGTGGGTGGTGTTGGTGCCCCTGATTTTCACGCGTGGAAAGCAGCGGGCGTCACGGGCTTTGGCGTGGGATCAAACCTATATAAACCCGGCATGAGTGTTGCGGAAATTGCATCCAATGCTGCAACCTTGGTCGCGGCCTATGACGCAGCCTAAATCACCCATGAAGCGCACGCTTGGTACGTGCTATTATCCAGAGCATTGGCCAGAAGACATCTGGGAAGAAGATGCCCGCCAAATGGCCGAACTGGGTCTGACGTGGGTGCGGATTGGTGAGTTTTCTTGGTCCCGATTGGAACCAAGTGAAGGACAGTTCAATTTTGAATGGCTTGATCGCGCATTCGATACGTTGCATCGACATGGGTTAAAGGTTGTGTTGGGAACACCCACAGCGACGCCGCCGAAATGGGTCTGTGACAAATACCCCGATATGTTTGCCCGTGATGTACAGGGCAATCTGCGTAAATTTGGATCGCGCCGACATTATTGCTTTTCACACCTTGGATATCGCGAACAATGTCGTGATATTGTCACACGTTTGGCAGAACGGTACGGTTCCCATCCTGCATTAGGGGCATGGCAAACAGACAATGAATACGGATGCCACGACACCACGCTTTCCTATTCAGATGCGGCACGTATTGGGTTTCAAAAATGGCTGGCAAACAAATACGGGAACGACATTTCGAAACTGAATGCAGCGTGGGGAAACGTATTTTGGTCAATGGAATACGCGGGCTATCATGAAATTGACCTGCCAAACCTAACCGTAACTGAGGCAAACCCAGCACATTGGTTGGAATTTCGTCGCTACACGTCTGATCAGGTTGTGGCGTTCAATCGCCTGCAATGTGACATCATCCGTGAATACTCCAACGCACCCATTTCCCACAACTACATGGGACGCATAACTGATTTTGATCATTTCAAGGTCGGGGCAGATTTGGACATCGCCACATGGGACAGTTACCCAATTGGATTTTTGGCTGACCGCGCTGGCGCAACCCAAGAAAAACAGCGCCGCTTCATGCGCCAGGGTGACCCCGATTTTCAGGCCTTTCATCACGATCTGTATCGCAGCGTGGGTAAAGGGCGTTGGTGGATTATGGAGCAACAACCAGGCCCCGTGAATTGGGCCCCCGTGAACCCCGATCCGCTGCCGGGCATGGTGCGTTTATGGACGTGGGAGGCCTTTGCCCATGGCGCAGAAACCGTCGCCTATTTCAGATGGCGACAAGCGCCGTTTGCACAAGAGCAGATGCATGCAGGCATTTTGCGCCCCGACAGCAAAAAGGCCACCGCGTATTTTGAAGCGGCACAGGTGGCCCAGGAACTGGCACAATCCCCCAACACAGACTGTGAAGCCGCGGATATCGCTATAATTTTCGATTATGATGCCGACTTTTCGTGGGCAGCGTTAAACCACGTGAAAGATGGCGATTATTTTGAATTGGTTTTCGATCACTATCGTGCGTTACGCAGGTTAGGTCTCAATATCGATATTTTGCCAGCGTCGCATACGGATTTTTCGAATTATCAATGTATCATCACCCCTGGTCTGATGCATATGAATGCGGATCTACTTTCGTGCTTAGAAGGTTCCGATGCATTGGTCATCTATGGCCCTGCCACGCATTCTCGTACAGAAACGCTTGGCATCTCTATTCCACTACCACCCAATTTGCCGAATTTGGACGTGACGGTCGCGCGGATTGATACGCCCCGCGGTGACATGCACATTGCACTATCAAACGGCGGTCATGCTCTGCGGTATCGCGAAGTGTTAGAGGGATCTGCCAACCCTATTTTGACAGATCAGCAGGGTGGTGCGGTCGCGGTACAAAATGGGAGTTCGGTCTATTTGGGTGCCTACCTTGAACATGAAACCCTTATTCAATTTTATAAGCACCTGCTGAAAGAGGCGAATATCGAAACGCTGCAACTGCCCCAAGGTGTGCGTAAACGTGTGACAAAGATCGAGGAATTCTGGTTTAACTACGATTGCGAAACCATGGATACCCCGCACGGGACGCTGGAACCCGCAGGCGTTCTAAGAGTTCCTAGAACGCGCTAGCCCAAATTCTTTAGGATCAATTGCCGCATTTCGTCAGCTGGATCGTATAATTCAATCAGACGCGGATATTCACGGCACAAATCAATGACGCTGAGCATTCCAAACGTGTCATGGCATTCGTGTGCCGTTAATACCCAGCTTGCCCGCCGTCTATTTTCAGGGTCCATTTTGCTAAACGCGGATGCAATGTTAAAGCGATAGGAACGGTCGACAAACGACAGAACGATTTGTTGCATTGCAATGCTGGCACCGTTGTGACCAGACATCAGTTGATCAAAACTTTGTCCCTTAGAACTTTGTTCATCAAACTGCTGCTTAAACGCGTCTATCATGCTTACGCTTTTATCCGCTGGTCATCGCGGCAGCGATGCCAAATGCCACAATCAACCCTGCCAAAATGCGATAACCATATGGAATGGGCCGACCCACATTTTCGGCCACAATCAACACGGCCAAAAAGATCAGGATAATGAAAACAGCAAATCTTATCATTTGAAATTCCTACTGATCCTTTATTTAGGTGCAAACGACGATCTAAACTTGGCCGCCCACCTACCGTGGTCATACGTCAGTACCCAAAGCGAACGGAACCGCGCAATCAGTTCATTATTAGCATCATATCGCAGCACTTCTAGATCAACATGAACTTTGGTTTGACTGCTATCAACAATTTTAATGTCACGAAACTCGGAATGACTCCAATCTCCCCCTGCCCGCGATTTGAAATCATCAAAATACGTTTGCGGTGTTGGCCATTCTTTCAGGCCCGTTCCACTTAGTCGGAAATGTGGGAAATGCAGTGTCGCGGCGATCGCGTTGGGATCGCGCGCATTTAGCGCCAAGATATGATTATCCAAAACCTTGAGCGCATCTTCAATATGACTGGTCACTTTACATCCCTTTCAAAGGTGAAAATTGGTAAAATCGCTCAGGATTTTCAACCATGATTTTATGGCGCAATTGCGCATTCGGCACCCAGTCCATGAATTGATCCAACATGTCAGTGTCATCTGGCATGGGTCCATCGAATTTGGGATGTGGCCAGTCGGTTCCCCAGACCAAGTTATCTGGGTTCAACGCGGTCAGTTTTGTCACAAATGCACCCACGTCGGTATAATCAGTCGTAGAAGAACCAGTCGTACGATATGGCGCGGAAATTTTTGTCCAAATCATACCATCGCCAAGCAGACCTAAAAATGCATCAACGCTGGCGTGATCGTGAGACGCCGAAATAGGAAAATGTCCCAAATGGTCAAACATGACTGGCACAGGCAATAACGTAATCAGATCAATCAAGTGTGCAGAGTTGGAAAAATCGGCCAAAATTTGCAAATGCCAACCAAAGTCCGCAATACGCCGCGCCAATGCCCGCAGATCAGAGATCACAGCATCGCTTGGAAATAACAGATTCACACGACATCCAACCGCGCCCGCATCTGCCATGCGCTGGATTTCAGAAATGGGCGTTGTTTGATCGATCACGACAACGCTTTTAACGTTTGGAATTTTAGACGCACTTCTCAAGGTCGTTTCATTATCCAATCCATACACACTGGGTTGCACTAACACGCCCCGAGTTGGCCCAAGCACGTCACGTAATTGCATATACTCATCTACTGTCGCATCAGGCGCCGTGTACGTCCGTTCAGCAACCTGTGTTGATGGCGTATCAAAAACATGAAAATGACAATCACACGCCCCATTCGGAATGGAACGCTTTGGCGCGCTTTTGACGGGCAAAGGGCGATCGCAAAGTTTGGGAATATCAGCATGGGTCATTCACCCGATATGCACCGAACGACCTTAGAACGCAATTGGGACGGGTTAAAGTGGCGATCCCAGAAGGACTCGAACCCTCAACCTACTGATTAGAAGTCAGTTGCTCTATCCAGTTGAGCTATGGGACCGCTTGCTTCACTCCTAACGGGAAACAAAGGGGATTTCAAAACGAAATTCCGCTACTCATGGAATTAGTTCGCAAGCACCTTTAAATAATTCGCGATTGCCATGCGGTCTTGGTCAGATAACTTGGAAGTATTCTCGATTACTTCGGCCATCAGGCCGCCTGCAACGTCATAGTCGGGCGTGAACCCCGACTTCAAATATTCGGCGATATCCGCAGCATTCCAATCAAATGTGGTGCCTGCGATTGCAGGGATGCGCCCTTTGCCATTTGGATGCTGTGCCCCCATCAATAAATTTTCGCTGCTGCGCGCGCCAAATACATTTCGCGCCGTATGGCATTCGCCGCAATGACCAAGGGTGTTCACCAAATATTCCCCGCGCGCTAATTCGGCATCCCGCAATTGCGGCGCATGCGCGGACTGAAACATCAATTTCCAAATGCCCAAGGGGCGGCGCCATTGCGCATAAATCGGCAGTTCATGCGCCAATGACTTTTGTTCTGATGACGGCAGGGTTTGCCAATAGGACCACAGATCAACGACGTCCTGATCGCTCATTCTCTGATAAGACGTGTAGGGAAATGCAGGATAATAGTGTCGACCATCCGGGGAAACGCCCTGTCGCACGGCGCGAACAAAATCATCCTGCGACCATGCACCAATCCCAAATTCAACATGCATCGACACATTCGGGGCGACAAACGTCCCAAAGGGCGAAGGGAATTTTTGCCCGCCGGATAGAATCTTTTTCGAATCTTCTCCGGCATTTGGTGCAGTATGGCAGCCGCCACAACCAGCTGCGAAATATACGTATTCACCGTTTTGCGGCTCGGGGACAAGCGTTATGCCTTCCGCCCGCTTCGACGGCGTGGTTGCATAGTAAAACCCAACCAATGCCACACAGAAAAGAAATCCAAAAAATCGCTTCACACTAAACACTCTTGTCTTGACGAGTCAGACAGACTTCGAATTCGATACACTCAGGTTATGAGAGGAACGCCGAATGAGCAATATTTGCGACATCCATGAAATCGAAGATATGGAAATCATTTTGTCAGATGGCTGTCGACTTTCGGCGCGCGTGTGGATGCCCGTCGACGCAAACGCACATCCCGTTCCTGCGATCTTAGAATACCTACCCTATCGCAAACGCGATGGAACATGTGCACGTGATGCACTGACCCATCCCTATTTCGCCAAACGTGGTTATGCCTGCGTCCGCGTCGATATGCGTGGCAACGGCGATAGTCAGGGTTTGATGGAGGATGAATATACAGAACAAGAACTGAATGACGGCGTGGAGGTCATCAATTGGCTCGCAGCCCAAGATTGGTGCAGTGGCAGCGTTGGAATGATGGGGATTAGTTGGGGTGGCTTTAACTCTCTCCAGATCGCGGCACTTGATCCTGCACCGCTGAAAGCGATCATAACTTTATGCTCAACCGTTGATCGGTATGCCGATGACATTCACTACAAAGGTGGCTGTTTGCTGAACGAAAATTTGGGATGGGGGTCAACAATGTGGGCCTATTCCTCACGTCCGCCTGATCCCGCTTTGGTTGGCGAAGCTTGGCGGGATATGTGGTTGGAACGGTTGAACGCACAACCCTTTTTACCTGCCACTTGGTTGCGTCATCAACAACGCGATGCCTATTGGCAACATGGCTCTGTTTGCCAAGATTACGGTGCGATTACCGCGGCAACACTCGCCGTTGGTGGCTGGGGCGATTCCTATAAAAATGCGGTGCCGAAATTGGTTGAAAATCTATCCGCACCTGTCAAAGGAATTGTTGGACCATGGGTTCATAAATATCCACATTTTGCAGTTCCTGAGCCGCGCATCGGGTTTTTGCAAGAGGCGTTGCGATGGTGGGATAAATGGCTAAAGGGCATAGAAACTGGTGTGGAAAATGACCCTGCATATTCGGTCTACCTTATGGACGGTGTTCGACCAAAGACATGGTATGAAAGCAGGGCAGGACGCTGGATCAACGAACACGATTGGCCACAAGGCCCGACCGTTAAATCTATGTATTTGGGCAACGAAAACACACTGACTAAGGACGCCACGCGGATCGACGACATTCTGTCATCGCCACAAACTTGTGGAATGTCCTCGGGTGAATATTGCGCAATCTGGTTGGGACCTGAAATGCCAGGGGATCAGCGGGGGGATGATGCGCTATCGCTATGCTATGACAGTGCGCCAATTGCAAAAGATTGCGACATCGTGGGCGCGGCCAAGGTAAAACTGCGCCTGACGTCCGACACACCTGATGGACAAATTGCGGTACGTTTAAATCACATCCATCCAGATGGCGCGTCAACACGCATTACCTACGGTGTTTTAAACCTTGCGCAGCGGGATGATCATGCACATGCGAATGCTTTGCCAATTGGTCAGGAAATCGAAGTCAGCCTTGATTTGGATCACATCGCATATCGCGTTCCCAAGGGGCACAAAATACGCGTTGCAATTTCGAACGCTTATTGGCCCCTACTATGGCCGATGCCTGACGCTTCAACGCTATATATCAGTCAGGGGGAAGTGCAGCTGCCAATATCCCCACACGGCGCAGATGACGAACGCCATTTCCCGCCACCAGACGCAGAAGAGCCATGGGACGTTAAGCAAATCAGAGCGTCAGATAATCAACGTCAAATTACGACCGATATGAAAACGGGGATCACAACACTTGAAATCATTGATGATTTTGGCGCGGTTGAGGATCAACAACATGGAATGGTGTCAGGAAGTGTTGCACGCGAATGGTGGAGCATTCATCCCGATGATCCCCTAAGCGCGCGTGGCAAAACGCATTGGACAGAAGAGCGTAGCCGCGGCGATTGGATCACACGGACCGAGGCCTTTGCCGAAATGACAAGTGACGCAGATAACTTCTATTTGACAGCACGCATGGAAGCCTATGAAAACGATACATTGATTTTCGAAAAGGATTTCAAAGAGACCATCAAACGTAAGCACCATTGATATGTATCGCATTGCAATCGCTGGGTTTCAGCACGAAACGAATACCTTTGTGTCAAAACCAACAACCTTGGCACAGTTTCAGGTTGCCGATAGTTGGCCTGAAATGCTTTTGGGATCTGATGTGATCAGCGGCACGCAGGATATGAACCTGCCCGTGGCAGGCTTTATTGATGCCTGCATGCGTTCGAGCAATGCACACCCGTTACCCGTTCTGTGGTGTGCGGCCGAACCATCTGGTAAAGTGACGGCTGATGCCTTTGATACGATTACGGGCATGATCATTGATGGCATTACTGCGCTAGGCAATCTGGATGCCGTCTATTTGGATCTGCATGGCGCAATGGTCACCGACGCATTTGATGACGGTGATTTGGAAATCATTCGACGCGTGCGTGAAAAAATTGGGCCGGATGTGCCAATCGGAGTAAGTTTTGATCTGCACGCAAACATAAGTACCGAAATCACCGATTTAGCCAACATAATTACGATCTATAAAACCTACCCACATCTGGACATGGCAGATACAGGCGCACAAAATTTTGAATTATTGGTCACTGAATTAAACGGTGCAGGATCCAAATTAGCATTTTCACCTATCAATTTCCTGATCCCGCTGCACGCCCAGATTACAGCCTCAAAACCGCTAAGCGACATACGTGCCGCATGTGACGCCCTCGAAACGGATGGCCAAGTTGTTGAAATCGCATTGGGCTTCACAGCCTCAGATACCGCACAAACAGGCCCGAGTGTCATTGTCAATGCACCAAGCACGCAAACAGCGACCGAAACGGCCCGAAAGGTCAGCCAAATTTTTGAAGAGAATAAGCATAAATTTGACACCACGCTTTTCACACCTGACGACGCGATTGCCCTTTGGACAGCCGATCCCGAGACATCCCTGCTGTGCGCCGATGTTCAGGATAACCCTGGTGCTGGCGCATCATCGGATACGGTCGGGTTTCTGCGCGCCCTTGTGCGCAGTGAGGTCGATCGCGCTGTTGTTGGATTGATCTGCGACCCAGAATTTGTGGCAAAGGCATTCACCGTGGGCAATGGCGAAGTTTTTTCAGCGAAGCTTGGCGGGAAATCAGGGATCGTGGATGACACCCCGCTGATAGGTAGGTATCGCGTGGACCTGTTAAAAGATGGCGTTTGTTACAACACGGGCGAAATGTATCGCGGTTGCATATCAGAGTTGGGACAAAGCGTTAAGGTGACATGCCTTGATGCGCAGGGGTCCGTGACCGCCATTGTAACCAGCAACCCGATCCAATGCCTGGATCAGGCACATTTCACGTATTTCGACGTTGACCTATCCGCCATGCAGATTATCGGCGTCAAGAGCACCCTGCATTATCGCGCTGATTTTGAACATCTTGTGGACCGCGTCGTTTCTGTGGCGTCAGCAGGTCAATTTCCATGTGTTCTGACACCAGATACCTATTCAAAGCTCCCCAAGTCGATGACGTTCTTGTAAAAAGTGAAATTTATCCTTGATTTTGTGGGCTACGATTTTGCAAGGTTGACCAGCAGACAGCAAAACAACAGGGAAATAAAAATGAACAAAAACGAATTCAGAGCTCTGCAAGAGTTAAAGTATAAGACGGGTCAAATCGACCGTCGTACGTTCGTGCGCTCTTTGCTTGCAACAAGCATCGCACTACCAACAGCACTTTCAATCGCTGGCAGCGTTGAAGCGGCAACACCAAAGCGTGGCGGTTTGCTGCGTGTGGGTATGGGCCATGGTTCAACAACTGACACACTTGATCCATCAACATCTGAAAACGGTTTCACACTGGCCACAAACTACGCATGGTCAAACCACCTAACTGAGGTCGGACCAGATGGTCAGCTTCGCCCAGAATTGGCGGAAAGCTATTCATCATCTGACGCGAAAACATGGGTTTTTGACCTGCGCCAAGGTGTAGAATTCCACAACGGCAAAACAATGACATCTGAGGATGTGATTGCATCACTGCAGTATCACATGGGTGATGAATCTAAATCAGCGGCGAAAGGTTTGCTAACTGCTGTAACAAGCATGAAAGCAGACGGACCAAACCGCGTCATCATCGAATTGGCCTCTGCCAACGCCGACTTCCCATTCATCGTTTCTGACTATCACTTGGCGATCATGCCAGTTGTAGATGGCGCATTATCTGTGAACACAGGTATGGGTACAGGTGGTTACATCCTTGAGTCATTTGATCCAGGTGTTCGCGCAAAACTAAAGCGTAACCCAAACTACTGGAAAGCAGATTCGGCACACTTTGACGAAGTTGAATTGATTTCTATTATCGACGTTGCAGCGCGCCAAAACGCGATGATGAACGGTGACGTGGATGTGATCGACCGTGTTGATCCAAAAACAGTTGCGCTACTCGGTCGTGCCCCAAACCTAGATATCCTAGAGCTGACAGGTACGTTGCACTATACCTTCCCAATGCGTTTGGACGTCGCGCCGTTTGATAACTATGATCTGCGTATGGCGTTGAAATATTCGCTTAAGCGTCAGGAATTGATCGACAAGATCCTGTTGGGTCATGGTGCATTGGGGAACGACCACCCAATTTCCACAGCGAACCGTTTCCACGCATCTGGCCTAGAACAGCGTGAGTTTGATGCGGATAAAGCAGCGTTCCACTATAAAAAATCAGGTCACTCTGGTGCGATCCAGCTAAGCTCATCTGACGCTGCCTTCGCGGGTGCAGTTGATGCGGCGCAGTTGATTGCAGCATCTGCAGCAGAAGCGGGCATCAACATTGAAGTCGTTCGTGAACCAAAAGATGGCTACTGGTCAAACGTTTGGAACAAAAAAGGCTGGAGCGCTTGCTACTGGGGCGGACGTCCAACAGAAGACTGGATGTTCTCAGCAGCCTATACAAACGACACAGAGTGGAACGACACTGCATGGAAAGGCACAGAGTCATCTGCCAAGTTCAACGACATCGTTGTCGCAGCACGCGCTGAATTGGACGACAACAAACGTCGTGACATGTATGCAGAGTGTCAGCGTTTGATTAACGATGATGGCGGAACAATCTGCCCAATGTTTGCAAACTACATCATTGCACACAGCAAAAAGGTCGCGCACGGCGCGGACGTTGCATCCAACTGGGATCTGGACGGATGTAAAATTGCTGAACGTTGGTGGTTCGCATAATTTAAACAAATCAGTTGCACCGCGCCTTCATTGCGCGGTGCAATTTTTTGACAAAGGATCTTCCTCGTGCACCCGATCGTCGCCACCGTTATCCAACGGTTATTCTTAGGTATTGCAACGCTCTTTGTTGTTTCCATAATCATCTTTTCATCTATCGAAATGCTGCCTGGTGACTTTGGCCAAGCCGTCCTTGGACAGGCCGCTACAGAAGAAACAGTTGCCGCATTCCGTAAAGAGTTGGGGTTAGATAAGCCCGCCTACATCCGCTATTTTGACTGGGTCGCTGGCGTCATTCAGGGCGATTTGGGAACGTCTTTCTCTGGGCGCGCTGCATCAGGTGTGGACCGTTCACGTCCTGTTGCCGAACTGATTGCACCTCGTTTATGGAACACACTTTTCCTTGCGGGGATGACGGCGATCATCGCGGTTCCGCTTGCGCTATTTTTGGGCATTACAGCCGCGCTATATCGAAACACCTATTACGATAAGATTGTAAGCGCATCGACACTTACAACCATTTCGTTCCCCGAATTCTTCGTCGCCTACATCCTTATCTTGCTTTTGACAGCCTTGTGGCCTGTGTTCCCATCGCTTGCCAATATTGATGTCAGCACACCGCTTGGCGAACGGATTTATCGCAGCGCATTGCCCGCCCTGACACTAACACTCGTGATTGTGGCACACATGATGCGCATGACGCGTGCCGCGATCATCAACCTGTTGGCCAATCCCTATATTCAAATGGCCCGCCTATCGGGTGCAACGCAGCGTGAAGTCATCCTAAAGCACGCACTCCCCAACGCATGGGCCCCAATCGCCACGGTGATTGCATTTAACCTTGCCTACCTTGTCGTCGGGGTCGTCGTTGTTGAGGTGGTCTTTGTTTACCCAGGCGTCGGTCAGTTGATGGTGGATTCGGTGACAAGCCGTGACATTCCGGTTGTCCAAGCCTGTGCGCTGATCTTTGCGATCACCTACATCTTTTTGAACCTATTGGCCGATATCATCGGCATCATCACTAACCCAAGATTGTTGCATCCAAAATGAGTCAAGAACAAACAGCCTATTCCGCCACGGATGAAGTCACGTCATTCTTGGAAAAGCGGACCGCATGGAGCCGCACAAAAATCCTATTGCGCAAATCGCCTGCGACGGCGCGTTTTGGGATGATTGTCATTACCATTTATATCCTTGTTGCGATTTTCGCGCCTTGGATCGCACCCTATGGCGAAGCCGAGGTTTTTGCACAACCTTATGCACCCTGGGGTGGCGAACACCTATTGGGCACAGACCAAATTGGGCGCGATATTTATTCACGTATGATTTACGGTGCGCGAAATACCGTTGGTATTGCACTGGTGACCACCATATTAGCCTTTGTCATCGGTGGCGGTCTTGGTTTGGCAGCGGCGATCAATCGCTCTTGGCTGGATCAACTGCTTAGCCGCGGTGTCGATGTCCTTATGGCGATCCCCAGTTTGATTTTTGCGCTGGTCTTGTTGTCCATCTTTGGGTCCTCTGCAATCAACCTTATTCTAATCATCGCAATTTTGGATTCGACCCGCGTGTTTCGTTTAACACGCTCGGTCGCGGTGAATGTTGTTGTCATGGACTATGTCGAGGCGGCCCGCCTGCGGGGTGAGGGGTTGGGTTGGATCATGCGTCGTGAAATTTTGCCCAATATCCTGCCTCCGTTGGTTGCTGAATTCGGGCTGCGTTTCTGTTTTGTGTTCCTGACCATTGCGGCGCTGTCGTTCCTTGGTGTGGGGATCCAACCGCCAACCGCGGACTGGGGATCAATGGTGCGCGAAAATGCATCCCTGATCCAATTTGCGCAATATGACCTAAAGGCGGGTTTGACGCCGCTGTTGCCAGCATCGGCCATTGCATTGCTAACAGTTGCTGTGAACTTTGTTGTGGACTGGTTCCTACACCACACAAGCGGTATCAAGGATTAATGGGATGAGCAAAAACGATATCTTACTCGACATTAAGAACCTCAAGATTGAAGGGTTCTCTGATGAAAAATGGCATCCCATTGTTAAGGGTGTGGACCTAACCCTGCGCCGTGGTCAGATCATGGGTCTGATCGGTGAATCAGGTGCAGGGAAATCCACACTTGGCCTTGCCGCAATGGGATATACCCAACCAGGGTGCCGTATCACGGGCGGTGAAATAATGTTCGACGGTGTCGACCTTGCAAAACTGAGTGAAGGGAAAAAGCGCGAATATTGGGGCAATCGCATCACATATGTTGCGCAATCGGCGGCCGCCTCATTCAACCCCGCGCATCGCCTGATTGATCAGACGACGGCGTCCACCATCCGCTTTGGCATCAAACCTGAAACCGAGGCCAAGGCAGACGCTGTCACGCTATATGACGCGTTGAACCTGCCCAATCCCAGCACGATTGGGAACAGGTACCCGCATCAGGTGTCTGGTGGTCAGTTGCAGCGCGTCATGACCGCGATGGCCATGTCACCACGTCCTGACCTAATCGTATTTGATGAACCAACCACAGCCTTGGATGTGACCACACAGGTAGAAGTGCTGACCGCGATGCGCAAAGTTGTGGAAGAGTTCAACACAGCCGCAATCTACATCACCCATGATTTGGCGGTTGTTGCACAGATGGCCGATTTCATCAAAGTTTTGCGCCACGGCAATGAAGTAGAAGAAGCCCCAACGCGCGACATGCTAAGCGCC
>CAXACF010000008.1:0-13814 GCA_963967125.1 uncultured Rhodobacterales bacterium
TTTCCTGAACTTCACCCGCAATAACCTCAAGGAATGCCGCGCCATAGGTATCCAACTTTTTAGACCCTATTCCGTTGATTTTGGCCATTTCATCGAAATTCTTGGGACGCTTTTGCGCCATTTCGATCAGAGTTTTGTCATTGAAGACGATATAGGCGGGAACATCCGCCTGTTCTGCCAAAAATCGGCGCTTGGCCTTTAGCGCAGACAACAGCGGTGCATCCTCATCCGACACAAGCGTCTTTACATTTGGTCGTGATTTTTCAACCTTTAGCGTATCCATGCGCAATGTGATGGATTGTTGATCCTTTAAAATCGATAGACCCGTTTGCGTCATACACAACGCCCCGTGGCGGGACGGATCAGGACGCGCCAAATCATGGCCCATCATCTGCCGAAAAATACCTTGCCAATTCTGTTTGCTAATATCGCGCCCCACGCCAAAGGTGGGCAAATCGGCATGACCATGCTGACGCATTTTTTCGGTATCAGCCCCAATCAGAATATCAATCAAATGACCCGCGCCAAAGCGTTCATCTGTGCGCAGCATAGCAGAAAGCGCCTTGCGCACAGCCGTTGTGCCGTCAAAGGTTTCAGGTGGTTTTTCGCATAGGTCGCATTTGCCGCATTTTTGCGCCTGCTCCCCAAAATAACCCAATAGGACCGAACGGCGACATTCCAACGCCTCGGCCAGTCCCAAGAGCGCATTCAAGCGCCCATGATCTGCATGACGGCGTTCAGGTGGCGCAAGGCTTTCGTCGATTTGGGTACGTCGAAAACGAATATCTTCGGCACCATAAAGCGTCAGGGTTTCGGCCTCGGCCCCATCACGCCCCGCGCGTCCAATTTCCTGATAATACGCCTCGATTGATTTGGGTAAATCGGCATGTGCCACCCAACGGATATCAGGTTTATCCACCCCCATGCCAAAGGCCACCGTGGCCACCACGATTAGGCCCTCTTCTTTGTTAAAGCGTTCTTCAACCACACGCCGATCAACGGGGTCCATTCCCCCATGATAGAAACAGGTTTGGTGCCCTTCGTCCGCCAATGCCTTGGCCAGGCTTTCGGTTTTTGCTCGTGTTCCGCAATACACAATCCCCGACTGCCCACGCCGCGCATCAGCGTAGGCAACAATCTGTCGACGCGGGTTGTTTTTGACAGCAAAAGCCAGATGAATGTTTGGGCGATCAAATCCCCGCAGGAACGTTTTTGGCGGATGATCATCGAACAGGCGCGTAATAATTTCCGCACGTGTTTCGGAATCCGCAGTGGCAGTAAAGGCAGATAAGGGCACGCCCAACTGTCGGCGCAACTCGCCAATTTTCAAATAATCGGGACGAAAATCGTGACCCCACTGGCTAACACAATGGGCCTCATCCACCGATATCATACCGACGCGATACCGACGTAATACCGACGTAATTTGTGCAGATCCCAAACGTTCGGGTGCGAGGTACAAAAGACGCAAGGAACCATCCTCTAGTCCAGCGAAAATTTCATCATTTTCTTCTTGGGTATTTGCCGATGTTAGCGCCCCCGCCCCAACACCAATGGAACGCAATGCACGGACCTGATCGCGCATCAATGCAATCAGCGGCGATACCACAATCGTCACGCCGTCGCGCAATAGGGCAGGCAGTTGATAACAAAGGGATTTTCCACCACCCGTGGGCATAATGGCCAAGACATTTTCGCCCTGCGTAACCGCATCAACAATATCCTTTTGCCCAGGTCTGAATTCATCAAACCCGAACACATCGCGCAAAACTGCTGATGCCTGCGTCATTATTTACCTTGGTTACTGCTCTTTTTGGCAATGTCCCATAGGTCATTGGCCATGACAAGTCACGGAATACTGAATTATCGCAGGTAACTGATTTAATTAAAGAAACGCGCGAAAAATTTCTGGAAGAATGTAATTTTGCAGCGAAATGACAATGATAAACGCAACCAAAGGCGCCAAATCCATTGGGCGTGTATCTGGCAAAATTCGGCGAATGGGTTGGTAGATCGGCTCAAGCAATTTGTTCAAACCAATCCAAATTTGCGCAACCAAAGGCTGATGAAGATTGAGAACCTGAAAATTGATCAGCCAACTCATTATGATGTGAATAATCATCATAAAATACACAACACTTAGGATCAGTTGCAAAGGTCCGTAAATTGCCATCATGGTGAACACTCCTTGGTTACACAGGAGGTAAGGTTTTTTGCGACAAAGAACAAGAGCGCGCTGATTTTATTGGTTACCCAAAATATATGTATCGATCGCCTTAATCTGTGCTGGGGTAAGTTTTAGACCCAGCCTTGTGCGCCGCCACACAAAATCGTCTGCCGTTTGAACAAATTCGTTTTCAATGCCCCAATCCAGTTCAGCCGCGGTAACATCACATCCAAAATTCTGTTTTTGATCAGGTGTTTGTGCGACCTTGGCAATGATTTTTACAGCATTCGTTCCATACATGCGCACCATTCGCGTGGCCCACGAAGGCGTCAAAAAATCAAAGGTATCCAACAGATTTTCGACCAATGCATCAAACCCATCGACGTCAAAATTACCGCCAGGTAATGGGACGCGTTTTGTCCATGGCCCAGATTTGGTGCCCAGTGCATTTTCAATTTCAACCAACGCGCTTTCCGCCAATTTGCGATAGGTTGTGATTTTCCCACCAAAGATGTTTAGAACGGGTGCTTGCCCATATGCATTATCAACCTTTAACACATAATCCCGCGTCGCAGCCGATGCAGAAGATGCGCCATCATCGTAAAGCGGGCGCACACCTGAAAACGTCCAAACAATATCATCCTTGGTCACTGGGATTTCAAAATATTGCGAGGCAAATTTCAATAGATATGCCTGTTCTTCGGCGGTGCATTCGACCGGTGCATTTGGATCTAAGTGATCCTGATCCGTTGTCCCGATCAACGTGAAATCATTTTCATAGGGAATCGCAAAAATGATACGCCCATCCGTGCCTTGAAAAAAATAGGACTTGTCGTGATTGAACAACTTGCGGGTGACGATATGGCTTCCACGAACCAAGCGTACGCCTTCATTGGTTTTCAATCCCAGTGTTTGGCCCAACAATTCACCAACCCATGGGCCAGCTGCGTTCACGATCATTTTCGTCGTAATTTCGTGTCTAACTTGGGTATTTTGATCCAACAGCGTAACAATCCAACGGTCCGCCTGTCGGCTGGTCGCAACCACCTTGGTACGCGTCATGATCGTCGCGCCACGCTGTTTTGCATCCTGCGCATTCAACGTCACAAGCCGAGAATCTTCGATCCAGCAATCGGAATATTCAAATGCTTTCACAAATGATTGTTTCAGCGGACCTCCCTCTTGTGCGGTGCGCAAATTCAACGTTTTGGTCGCCGGCAAAACCTCTCGACCACCCATGTGGTCATATAAAAACAGACCCAGTCGAATTAACCAATCAGGCCGGCGGCCCTTCATCCACGGCATGATCTTTTGCAACAATCGAGATGTCGGCGTGCTGTTGTCAAATCGCATGTCGGACGCGATTGGCAAAACAAAACGCATTGGCCAGCTGATGTGCGGCATGGCATGCAGCAAATGTTCGCGTTCAATCAACGCCTCTTTCACCAACCTGAACTCAAAATATTCTAAATAGCGAAGGCCACCATGAAATAGTTTCGTAGATGCCGATGATGTAGCCGAGGCAAGGTCATTCATCTCTGCCAGACCAACGCGATACCCGCGTCCGACTGCATCACGCGCGATACCACACCCGTTGATACCACCCCCGATGATAAAGACATCAAAATCATAATTAGACATCTTAAACGCCCCCTATCCGACATAGGGCGGTTATGTCTGTATTTTCGTTTATGGTCAATAATGTTCGTTTATGTTCGTTTTATAAAATAATGGCTTGACCTATACGCGCGCTTTCTTGGGCGGCTTGACCCATGCGAACCGCCCACATTCCATCATTCAGCGACACTTCTGGCTGCCCACCATTGCGTACCATATCAACGAATTTTTGATGTTGATAAAAGGTGGATCCGTTATGATCCCCTGCGGCCAAGATTGTTGGATCGACAGGAATTTCCTTTTCAATTGGGCCTTTTGGGTTGCGTGGACTAACAATTAACTTGGGCGTTGGACTAGGCCCCAATGTTTCTGTCGGCCAAAACCGTTCGGGACCAGGCACGAGCGATTCAATGATGCCATCAGGCCCCGTTGCGATAATGTGTTCCTGAAATTCGGCACCCTCGGCAAACATGCACAATTCTAACATTGCGCGCGCACCGCTTGCGAAATCAACGATCACGTATCCATGATCCCAAATATCAGGCACCTGACCATTATAGGTTTCGTTTAGATGATTCACGGCTTGCCCACCCGACGCCAGCACGCGAACGGGATCTGATTTCAGAATTAAACGCATCAAATCGAAAAAGTGGCAGCATTTTTCAACGAATGTGCCACCACTATTGGCGTTGAAACGGTTCCAATCCCCAATTTTTTCCAAGAATGGGAAGCGGTGTTCACGAATGGTTAACATCCGTGCGCCCCCAGTGGATGTCTCTAAATTATCGATCAGTGCTGCAACAGGCGGCATATAGCGATATTCCATGGCAACCCAGACTGGTGCTGAATACTGCGCAGCAAATTGCTTGATCCGTTCTGCACCATCTTCTTGGGTGAATAGGGGTTTCTCCATCAGTATCGGGCGATGGGGTGCGTCCAGTGCGCATTCCAACTGACGCAGATGTTCGTGATTTGGCGAGACCACCAACAAACAATCAATATCAGGGTCTTGTAAAACGTCCCCTTCACTTTCAACAAACTTCGCCTTGGGCGCCAACTCAGCCGCCGCAGCGCGCATCCCTGCGTCAGGTTCAAAAATAACTGTCGCCTCAACATTAGGCAGCAATGCGATATTGCGCAGATGCTCTTGGCCCATCATGCCGCAACCGATTATTCCATATTTAACCGTTTTCATAACTGCTCCTATTTTATGCGTGCCACGTATTGGGCAACGTTTGAGTTGATCCAGCTTTTGGAAAATTCAACGGGTTGATCGCACTGATCAAAACTCAGCCGATTCACACAGACAGTGGTGTCATCAAGGTACAAATATTCGGGACACCACGTTGGTTTTGACTGTAATCCAATGCGGTCCTCGACCCGCGTGATCCATAGATCCAGCGATTTGCGATAATACACATAAAGCGCTTCGTTTAGGTCCGCAGGGGTGATGTGTTTTGCATGATTTGCGTCTAACCAAATCTCTTCCAGCACGGCTGGAATATCGTTCAAATACCGCATACGGCGGATCCTGAAACCGTCAATATTAGACCCAAAATAGGGAAATTCAGTGGGTTTGGGTTGCTTGGACACATCTAGAACCTCTGCCCGAGGCAGCCCGCCACCCTCCAACAATTCCACGCGAAAGAAGGAATAAATCGAATTAACTTCTGATTTGGATCGAATGTAATTTCCCGATCCTTGGACCCGCTCTAACAAACCTTGTCGCTCTAATTCCGACAATGCTTTGCGCAATGTGCCAACGGATGTTGATAATTGCGCTGCTAAATCACGTTCCGTAGGCAAACGCGCACCATCCTCGAGGCGACCCGCGGCGATATCGCGGATCAGTAGTTCGCTAATCTGAAGATATTTTGGCAGGCTTTGTTGGGTGCTCATCTGGTCCAGAACAAAAAATTGATACACTATTGATCTACTATAAATCTGATGCTACGCAAGTGGTAATTCAATGGATGAGGTTGTCATGACGATTGTTCCCATAACATCGCCAGATTTGGACGCAGTAGAAGTGTCATGGTTTTCTGCCCTGTGTTCAGATGACTATCAATTTTTGGGGCAACCCGATGGATCACTGCGTTCGTCATGGGATCACTGCAGCACAATTGTAAAAACCGCAGAAGAACATGGGTTTCGCAATATTCTGTGCCCTTCATCCTATCAGGTGGGCCAAGATACGCTGAGCTTTGTCGCGGGCTGTGCCCCAATTACCGATCGGATCAATATGCTCGCCGCTGTGCGGTGCGGTGAAATGCAGCCCATTATGCTGGCCCGTACCATTGCGACATTGGATCACATGATGCACGGGCGATTGACCGTGAACATTATCAGTAGCGATTTTCCAGGTGAAAAGGCGGATAGCGCATTTCGCTATCAGCGTTCGCGCGAGGTGGTCGAAATCCTGAAACAAGCCTGGACGCAGGACGAAATCAACTATCAGGGCGAAGTTTACAATTTCCAAGGCCTGACAACCGATCCTGCCAAACCCTATCAAACGGGCGGTCCATTGTTGTATTTTGGAGGCTACTCGCCCGCCGCGCTTGAGTTATGCGGACAGCACTGTGATGTGTACTTGATGTGGCCTGAACCCAAAGAACAAATCGCAGAGCGTATGAAAGCCGTGAATGCAGTGGCAGAGCGTTATAATCGCACATTAGACTATGGTTTGCGGGTCCATGTGATTGTCCGTGATACTGAAGCAGAGGCAAAAGAATACGCAGATTATATTGTTTCCAAACTCGATGATGAACATGGTCGCAAAATCCGCGAAAGAGCGTTGGACAGCACATCCTTGGGCGTTTCACACCAGGCCAAAAACCGCGATATCGCAGATGAATTTGGATATGTCGAACCGCATCTTTGGACGGGTGTCGGGCGCGCGCGTTCAGGGTGCGGGGCGGCTATTGTTGGGTCTGCGGATCAAGTTTTGAGCGAGCTTGAAGCCTATCAAAAAATGGGCATTCGCGCTTTCATTTTGTCGGGCTACCCACATATTGACGAATGCAAACATTTTGGCACCAAAGTGTTGCCGAACATGAAAACATGTTCTCTACCGCATGCATATGGTCGCGTGCCATCTGAAACACCAATGACGCCACTGGGCGCAGGAGTTAGAAAATAATGGAACGTATTTCCCTGAATAACGAAGTCAGCCTGTCTCGGATCGTCTATGGCATGTGGCGATTAGGTGATGACGAAAATACCAGCCCAGAACACGTGCGCGCCAAAATCGATGCTAGTTTGGATCAGGGGATCACGTCGTTTGATCAGGCCGATATTTACGGCGGGTATGAGGCTGAGGAAATTTTGGGAAATGCGCTGTCGGGAACGGCATTGCGCAACAAAATGGAAATCGTCACGAAATGCGATATCATTGCGCCTGTTGGTCGTTACGCGGACGCACGCGTAAAATATTACGACACGTCGCGCGCGCACATCATGGCGTCTGTTGATCATTCACTTCGTTTGATGGGGATTGATCACATTGATTTGCTGCTCATCCACCGGCCCGACCCAATGATGGATCACCACGAAACAGGGGCCGCATTGGATGAAGTTATTGCATCGGGCAAGGTTCGCAGCGTTGGCGTATCGAATTTCCGACCCTATGATTGGGAGCTGTTGCAATCAGCGATGAAAAATCAGCTTGTGACCAATCAAATTGAACTAAGTGTTTTGGCGCATGACTCATTTGTGAATGGTGATGTCGCCTTTCATCAGCGGATCGGAACACCATTGATGGCATGGTCGCCATTGGCAGGTGGCGCGCTGTTTTCTGGAGATCATCCAGACGTCATGAATGCCCTATCCAAAGTGGCATCGGAAAATAATGTCGATGAAACCGCTGTTGCGATTGCATGGCTCTTGGCACATCCCTCTCGCATACTACCTGTGCTTGGTACGAATTCACTTGAACGGATAAGGGGCATGTCGGCCGCATTGGACGTGAAAGTGGATCGCCAAACATGGTATGAAATTTACACGGCCGCGCTTGGACGTGAAGTTGCGTAAGGATAGATATGACAACGCAGATAAGCTTTGATGAGCGCGCATTTCGCGACGCGTTAGGTCGTTTTGCAACGGGTGTGACCATTGTCACATGCAACAGTCCCGACGGGCCAATGGGCATCACCGCAAATAGTTTTGCAAGCCTGTCCCTTGATCCACCTCTCGTGCTGTGGTCACCTGCAAAATCTTCGCGCCGATATGATGCGTTTGTGAATGCCTCTGAATTCGCCATTCATATTGCGTCATATGACCAACTGGACCTGTGTCGTGATTTCGCAAAATCAGCTGGCGGATCCAAAGACACCGAATGGAAGAAATCCGCAACTGGATGCCCTTATTTACAGGGCGGTGTTGCGCGATTCATGTGTGAACAACATGCAACTTTTGAAGGTGGTGACCACACAATTATCGTTGGAAAGGTTGTAGATTTTCAAATGTTAGAGGGGTCACCTCTAATCTACTGCAATGGCACATATAACCGCGGATAGTTCACATCAACGCGGGGCAGGACCAGTAGACGCGCCCAAAACCAACTCAGCTTCTAAAAGCATTTCTGCTTTTGGGGCATTTGGATTGTCAATTTTATCAATCAGCATTTGCGCTGCGATCCGCCCTGCCTTTCGCACCGATGAACGGGTAGCCGTAAAGATTGGGATTTGTTCTCCATTATTCAGATAAGACAACTCATCATCATGAGTAATAATTGACACCTGCTTACCCAAGGTTAAACCAAGCTCTTGGACTGCTCGTCGCACACCAATTGCTGAAATCATAGAAGCAGACAGAATTGCAGTTGGGGGGGATTTCTGTAACAGCATTTCTTTCGCTGCCATATATCCATAAACCTCGGTCATTTCAGCTGCCTTTACCAAATTGCTATCAACAGCAACCCCACGAGATTTCAATGCCTCACAATATCCAAGGTAACGGCGTTGCGCAAAATCTAAGGCTGTCAGTCCATTTATCAACGCAATCCTCCGATGCCCTAAATCCAATAGAAATTCTGTAGCACGTCGAAATGCGCTGCGATTATTGACATCAACCCAGCTGTAATTTGCATTCGATTTGGACGATCTTCCGTGCACAACAAATGGTATGCCAAGTTTGTCTAACACCTGAATACGTTCATCACTGATCTTTGGTGCTTGCAAAACTACTCCATCTACAACACCTCTGCGCAACAGAGAATTGTAGACATCTTCCTCTTCCTCATTTTTCACTAACGAAAACAACATGTCATAGTTGTTTGCTTTATAAATTTCCGAGGCTCCTGCAATAAAATCTCCGAAAATAGGATTAACGAGTTCATGACTTGTTGCTTCCGACAAAACATGTCCGATCGTCATAGAGCGACCAGTTGCAAGAGTGGATGCCCCACGATTTGGGCTGTAATTATACTGACGAGCCGCCTGCTCGACACGCTGACGTGTCTTTTCACTTACCTCTGGATAACCATTTAGGGCACGTGAAATAGTGGTCTGAGAGATTCCCAAAACTTCAGACAACTCTTTTAAATTCACGCATGTCTCCATTTTCAAAGCGATTTGAATTTAGTGTTTATATATTGCGTTTTGTAATGTTTGTAAATTTTATTTTCTTCTGCAGTGGGTTTGGAATTACTGTATATTCCCCTAGTATATGGAACTTTGTTGTTGACAAATTTTGGTTTTAGTCCACAACAAGCAGATGTTCCAAAGCGCTTTAAAAGAACAACATTCCCGTTTGTATTTATCACTCGCGGACCTTGGCAGAGCGGATTTGGTGCAAACGCAGCTTGACCTGGAAAACGGGGAAATGTTAGCGATAGCTATTAGCATCGAAGTGCAGCGCTAGCACTGATGTGCGAACTGGTGGGTTCCACCGAACATAAAAAATTGGGAGAAATTTTTATGACTATCAACTTCAAAACACTGGGTGCGGCGGCTGTTGCATCTTTCACGCTTGCAGGCGTTGCAAGTGCTGACGTGTGTGACACACCATCAAAATTGGGTGACCTAGGTCGCTTTGACGGTGAAGTCATCACAATCGCGGGCTCTATGGAGGGCAAAGACGAAGAAATGCTAACAAACACTGTTAGCTGCTTTGAAAAAGCAACTGGCGCAGTTGTTAAGTACTCTGGTTCTCGTGACTTTGCGGCATTGATCGTTGCAGATCTTCGTTCAAACAACGCACCAAACATCGCAATCTTCCCTCAGCCAGGTTTAGCGGGTGACATGGCGAAAGAAGGCCACCTAGTACCACTAGGTCAAGCATCTGCAGACTGGATGGCGGCAAACTACGGTGCAGGCCAATCATGGGTTGATCTTGGTACATACGCAGATGCGGACGGCAACAAAAACTTCTATGGTTTTGCGTTCAAAATGGACCTGAAATCATTGGTCTGGTATTCACCAGAGCAGTTTGAAGACAACGGTTACGAAATTCCATCAACTATGGAAGAGCTAATCGCATTGTCAGACCAAATGGTTGCAGACGGCAACACACCATGGTGTATCGGTGTGGAATCCGGAAACGCGACTGGTTGGACAGCGACAGACTGGATGGAAGACTTGATGCTGCGCACAACGTCTCCTGAAAACTATGACCGCTGGGTATCAAACGATCTACCGTTCAATAGCCCAGAAGTGTTGAACGCAATGGAAGTATATGGCCAATTCTCACGCAATGACGATTATGTTGCGGGTGGTGCGTCATCTGTTGCGACAACATTCTTTGGCGACGCGCCAAAGGGTCTATTCTCATCACCAGCAAGCTGCATGATGCACCGTCAGGCGTCATTCATTCCAGCGTTCTTCCCGAAAAAAGGTGAAGAAGTTGCAAACGGTGAAGCAGACTTCTTCTACTTCCCACCATATGCGTCAAAAGATCTTGGCAACCCCGTTTTGGGCGCGGGTACTCTTTGGACAATGACCAAAGATTCACCAGCAACACGTGCCTTCTTTGAGTACATGAAAGAAGCATCAGCACACGAAGCATGGATGTCACAAGGTACATTCCTAACTGCGCACAAAGGTGCAGACCTAAACGCATACGCAACACCAGCTCTTCGTAAGCAAGGTGAAATTCTGTCAAACGCAACAACATTCCGCTTTGACGCATCTGACCTAATGCCAGGTGCGATCGGTGCGGGCGCGTTCTGGTCAGAGATGACAGCCTTTGCAAACGGCCAAGATGCAAAAACAACTGCCGACAACATTCAGGCAGCTTGGGACGCAATCAAGTAATTTGGATTGCAAACATCATTGGGAAGGGGCGCAGTTGCGCCCTTTCCTCAATTTGAAACATCATTAAATCGTTTCGGACCTAATCATGCGTTCAATTAGACCTGTAATCGCCGGCAATGGTTTGGCAATTCTATTAACCGTTGTTTTTCTTCTGCCCACAACAGCCGTTTTTGCCTTTGTTGCGACTGGGCCGATCGATGATTTTTTTGCAAATATTGGTATTTGGCTACACCGTACCAATGAATGGTCTTTTTCGGAATTTGACACCATTGAACGTTTTTCAAAAATCGGTTTCGCAATCCGCGCAATCTTTATCGCGGTTGGTATTTCGTTTCTATATTTCTGGATTTCAAACTGGTTAAACATGGGGCTTGCGCGCGTATCGGCGCGGGGTTCGCTTGGTCGTCAGTCAACAATTATCGAGGCGATTCAGCCTTGGATTTTTGTTGGTCCTGCGCTCGTTTTATTACTTCTATTCCTGTTGGTACCCGCCTTTTCAACGCTTAGCATTTCATTTCAAGAGGCGGACGGAACTCCGACTGTTCGCAACTACGCGTTCCTATGGGATGAATCCGCTCTGGGTTATCTGCAATTCCGCTTGGCGATGCGAAACAGTTTGATGTGGCTGATCCTTGTGCCAACATGCTGTATCTCTTTGGGCTTGTTGATCGCTGTATTAGCGGACTCCGTGCGCTGGGGTATTGTTGCCAAAACGCTAATCTTTGTGCCATTGGCAATTTCATTTGTTGGAGCCGCGGTGATTTGGCGAAATATCTTTGCCGGGGGCGGGATTGAGGCGCAGCAAACTATAAACGGTGTCACGCCCTCCTATCAAATCGGTTTGTTAAAAGCCCTGCTTGGTCACACCGCAGAATACAACGAACCACTGTATAATCTGAAATTCTGGGGCAACTTCTTTCTTATGTGGATTTTGGTTTGGGTCCAAACTGGATTTGCCATGGTCATTTTTTCGGCCGCACTTCGCGGTGTCCCGCAAGACACCATTGAAGCCGCGACAATCGATGGGGCCAATCCTTTCCAACTGTTCTTCCGTGTGAAATTGCCACAAATTTATTCAACCGTTTTGGTTGTTTGGACAACGCTTGTCATATTGGTGCTTAAGGTATTCGACATTCCTTATGCCCTGTCCGCGAATGACGATGACAAACTGTTGCTAGCAACAATGATGGAAAACGCGCGGAACAACTGGTCCATCGGTGGTGATAACGTTGACAACCTTTTTGCATCAATTGCCGTAATGCTGATGCTGACGGTTGTTCCAAACATGGTTTTCAATGCATGGCGTATTCGCCGCGAACAAAAAGAACTTGGTCATTAAGGGGTAGGCGAGATGGTTGCACGATCACTTAGACACGTTGTGCTAGCGCTAATTGTATTCATCTGGGTTGTCCCATTTGTTGCGCTTGTTACGACATCGCTTCGCTCAGAAACCGCGTCGAAGACGTCAGGTTTCTGGACGGCCTTTACACCGACCGAATTGGGTCACCGCTTTAGCACCCATGAAAAGGGTGAGGCTGAAAAACTGACAGTGATGTCAGGAAATATTTTTCAACGCCTTAATAAGGATGATCCCAGTTTTCCTGTATCGGGTGAAGTAAATTCCATCCTGTTTAAGGGCCGCATTCCTGACCCCGAAAACTCTGACAAAACCATACTGATCCGTAAATTGGTCCCCGCTGGTGAGGTTATGGACGTGCGCGGTGGGGATTTTGTGTTCCAAGAGAATGGCGATTTTACCTGGACCTTCCCCGAAGAAACCGCGCCAAGACCTAAGAAATTGGATGCATTCATTGATCAAGACCCTGTGTTTGGTTCGGATGCCTATGTCGAAGTTTTGTTTGACAATAAAAACGTGCCAAACGCGCTGATCTCATCTTTTATCGTGACGATCCCTGCGACCATCATTCCAATCACGATCGCTGCCTTTGCCGCTTATGCCTTTGCATGGATGTCATTTCCGGGGCGCGATTGGTTATTTGTTATTGTGGTTTCTTTAATGGTTGTCCCAACCCAGCTTGCCTTTCTTCCTGTGTTGCAAGGGTTTAGTGGGATTGCATCATGGGCAACACAATTGAACCAGTGGCTGACGGATTGCGAGGTTAATGACACCTGTCAGGTTGCCTCAAAATCTTTTGCTGGCCTCTGGATTACACATACTGCCTTTGGCCTGCCATTGGCGATCTATCTGCTGCGCAACTACATCGTGGGATTGCCCAAAGAACTGCTGCAAAGTGCGCGAATTGATGGAGCCAACCATCTGCAAATTTTTACTAAATTGATTGTGCCACTGTCCGTACCTGCGCTGGCTTCATTCAGTATTTTCCAATTTTTATGGGTTTGGAATGATCTGATCGTGGCGCTTTATATTGGTCCAAATAACGCCGAGGATTTGGTGTTCCCAATCCGGCTTCAAAAACAATTGGGAACGTTCAAAGACCAACTGCACTTACTGAACGCATCAGCCGTCATTTCTATGATTGTTCCTGTGATCGTCTTTTTGTCAATGCAACGCTATTTCATTCGCGGCCTCTTGGCCGGATCAGTGAAGGGTGGGTAAATAATGTCATATCTAAAATGGTGGGAAACCGCCGTCATTTATCAAATTTATCCACGCTCCTATCAGGATTCGAATGGGGATGGGATTGGTGATCTTAAGGGGATCACATCGCGGTTGGAATATATCGCGGGATTAGGCGTTGACGCGATTTGGATCAGCCCGTTTTTCATGTCTCCTCAGCGGGACTTTGGGTATGATATTT
>CAXACF010000009.1:0-13515 GCA_963967125.1 uncultured Rhodobacterales bacterium
TCGCATTTTTTGGTTTGGGCGTTTATGCAACGGCACAAATGATGTCGGGCCACTCTGGTCATTAAATGAACCATGGTGGAAATGGACAACACCAACACGACGAAGTGAACATGCCGATGCTAAACGGCAAGAACACGACACAGGACGAAGTCGCGCATATGCGTACCCTGTTCCAACAACACCCATCAATCACACGTGATGTGAAAAACATCGAAAACGGGATCGTCACCGCCACCCTATCCGATGATCCCAAGGTGTCAGATGCCCTGATCAATCACGTGGCAGAAATGATCACCCGCGTGGAACAGGGCGACAACCCCGAAGTTCCGATCCAAAGCCCAACCCTGTCGATCCTATTTGAACAGGGCGACAGCATTGAAACAGAGATCGAGATTGTGGAAAACGGTGTGATTGTCACGCAAACCTCGGACAATGGTGATGTGGTTGCCGCCTTGCAAAAACACACAGGCGAAGTATCCGATTTAGCCGCGCGCGGCATGGTTGCCGTTCACGAACAAATGATGAAGGCACACCACGGCGGTTAAGCGTCAAAAACCTCACCCAATGATAGCGCAACCAGAATTGCGCACCGCGCCCTATGTCGGTAGTACCAAAGAAAAGTACAGATGTAGGACGTTTTCATGAGCCAAGACACCAGATCCCAACAATTCGACCGTATCAAATCCGCCCCTGGATTTATTGCAGCCTTGGATCAATCTGGTGGATCAACGCCAAAGGCATTGAAGTTGTATGGTATTAAGGAAAACGAATATTCTGGTGACGGTGAAATGTTCGACCTGATCCACCAAATGCGTTCGCGCATCATGACATCCAATGCATTTAATGGGGATCGTGTTTTGGGCGCAATCCTGTTTGAAATGACCATGGATCGTGAAGTTGAGGGCACACCTGCCGCCGATTACCTGTGGAACACCAATGGCGTTGTGCCGTTTCTTAAGGTGGATAAAGGATTGGCAGATCCTGAAAACGACACGCGCGTTTTGAAACCCATGCCTGATTTGGACGCGCTTTTGGCACGTGCCGTCGAAAAGAACATCTTTGGCACAAAAATGCGCTCCGTCATTGATGGGGCCAATGACTCTGGGATCGCCGCCGTAGTGGATCAGCAGTTCGACATCGGCATTCAGATTTTGGGCCACGGCCTGATCCCGATCATCGAACCCGAGGTCACCATCAGCATTACAGATAAAGCCGAGGCGGAACAAATCCTGCATGATCATATTTTGCGCCGTCTGAATACCCTGTCAGACGATCAAAACGTCATGCTGAAGCTGACCCTGCCAGAGGTTTCAAACCTATATACGGATCTGGTCGATCACCCGCGCGTTTTGCGTGTTGTGGCCCTATCTGGAGGTTATGCAATGGATGAGGCGAACGCACGTTTGTCCAAAAACCGCGATATGATCGCAAGCTTTTCCAGAGCATTAACCGAAAAACTGAATGCCAAGCAAAGCGATGCTGAATTTGACAGGGCTCTAGATGGCGCAATTGAAAGTATTTTTCAGGCATCTATCGCAAACTAACCCTTTGGATAGGCTATAGATTCAAAAGACCCGCATGGATTTTGCGGGTTTTTTTATTTTTCGACTCATTAGGGGATTCACAAAACGAATCACCTGTGACATACTGCTGACATAACAATAAAAGCCCTAAAAAATAGGGCTGAGGCAGTCCATGAGCAACAAAAGTACACTTCCCTGGGGCATGATTGCAGGCATTGCATTTGCAATGGCCTTGGGGATGTACTTTACCTTTGCGGCCGTTCAGGGCGATTACGGATTGTTCCGCCGCGCCGAAATTCTGAACGAAGCGGCCAAATTGGAAACGGAACTGGCGGGTCTTCATGCCGAGATTGCATCTTTGGAAAATTTGACGCGTCGCATGTCCGATGATTATCTTGATATTGATCTATTGGATCAGCAATCACGCGACATTTTGGGCCAGATCCGCGCAGACGAAATCATCATTCGCTAAGGCTCTTGTAATTTATACAGTCTAAATAAGCACAGATTAATTTCACCCCTCCCACTCATGCATGTCCTCGTTCAGAGCCATAAGCCTTGGACTGGCAAGTACTGTTGCAGGGATCAACTTAATCAATCTGATCATCTCATGTCTAAAATCAGTTATTTCATTGCTCTTTTTGCATAGCTGTCATGCGGGGAAACTTTTTTCTCGCTCTTTTATATTTTTTGCTTTAATAGATAGTTTAACGCTAAACTATTTTTTATGAGGTGTTTTTATGGCTGCTAAAAAAGCCGCTGCCAAGCCGAATGTATCGGCGGACGAGCTGAAAACCTATTACCGCGACATGCTTCTCATCCGACGCTTTGAAGAAAAAGCGGGACAATTGTACGGAATGGGTCTGATCGGCGGGTTTTGTCACCTGTATATCGGACAAGAGGCCGTTGTTGTTGGCCTGGAATCCGTTGCCGAAGAAGGTGATAAGCGCATCACATCCTACCGCGATCATGGTCATATGCTGGCCTGCGGCATGGATGCAAATGGCGTTATGGCGGAATTAACAGGACGCGAGGGCGGCTATTCCAAGGGAAAAGGCGGCTCGATGCACATGTTTAGTAAAGAAAAACACTTCTACGGCGGCCACGGCATTGTTGGGGCGCAGGTGCCTTTGGGTGCAGGATTGGCCTTTGCCGACAAATACTTGGACAATGGGCGCGTGACATTCACCTATTTCGGGGATGGTGCGGCGAACCAAGGGCAGGTTTACGAAACCTTTAACATGGCGGCACTTTGGTCCCTACCCGTTGTGTTTGTGATTGAAAACAACCAATACGCCATGGGCACGTCGCAGGCGCGCTCTACCTCGACCGAGGATATTCACACACGCGGCAAACCCTTTGGCATCCCGGGTGAGGCTGTGGATGGCATGGATGTTCTGGCCGTTAAGGCAGCAGGGGCCAAGGCAGTGGCGCATTGCCGCTCTGGTAAGGGTCCTTACATTTTGGAAATCAAAACCTATCGCTATCGTGGTCACTCTATGTCGGATCCCGCGAAATATCGCACCCGCGAAGAGGTACAGAAAATGCGGGACGAACGTGATCCCATCGAAAATGTGCGCATCATGCTGGTCGAGGGCGGACATGCCTCCGAGGATGATTTGAAAGCGATCGACAAAGAGATCAAAGAAATCGTCAACGCATCCGCAGAATTTGCCAAAACAAGCCCAGAGCCCGCCTTGGACGAGCTTTGGACAGATATCTACGCATAAGGAGACGACAAAGATGGCAACCGAAATTCTTATGCCCGCCCTGTCCCCAACGATGGAAGAAGGCACACTTGCAAAATGGCTTGTAAAAGAGGGCGATACCGTTTCCTCTGGCGATATCATCGCCGAAATCGAAACCGATAAAGCCACCATGGAGTTTGAGGCCGTGGATGAAGGCACAATTGGCAAATTGCTGATCGCCGAGGGCACCGAGGGCGTTAAGGTAAACAGCCCAATCGCCGTCCTGCTAGAGGATGGCGAAGATGCCTCCGCCGTTGATGCAGCGTCGTCATCTGCCCCCGCAGATGACGCGGGCGATAAGGCGGCCGCACCTGCTGCGGTCCCCGCAGAGCCCGCAACCCCCGCCGCCGCGCCAGCACCCGTTGTTTCAAACGCCTCCCCAGATTGGCCTGCAGATACGCCAATGAAACAACAGACCGTCCGCGAAGCGCTACGGGATGCCATGGCTGAGGAAATGCGCCGCGATGACGCCGTTTATCTGATGGGTGAAGAGGTCGCAGAATACCAAGGCGCCTACAAAGTATCCCAAGGATTACTGGACGAATTTGGATCGCGCCGCGTGATTGATACCCCCATCACCGAACACGGGTTTGCAGGGATCGCAACAGGCTCTGCCTTCGCTGGTTTGCGACCGATTGTGGAATTTATGACCTTTAACTTTGCGATGCAGGCCATTGACCACATCATTAACTCTGCGGCCAAAACGCTCTATATGTCGGGCGGACAAATGGGCGCCCCCATGGTATTTCGCGGTCCAAATGGTGCCGCCGCCCGCGTGGGTGCGCAACACTCTCAGGATTATGCCGCATGGTATGCTCAGGTTCCGGGCCTAAAGGTTGTCATGCCCTATTCTGCAGCCGATGCAAAAGGGTTGATGAAAACCGCGATCCGCGACAACAATCCTGTGATCTTCCTTGAAAATGAAATCCTCTATGGACGCAGCTTTGATGTGCCTGCCACGGATGATTTCACCATTCCCTTTGGCAAGGCGCGCATCTGGCGCGAAGGCAGCGATGTGACAATCGTCTCCTTTGGGATTGGCATGCAATACGCGCTTGAGGCCGCGGATAAGCTTGAGGCAGATGGTATCTCTGCCGAAGTCATCGACCTGCGCACATTGCGCCCCATCGATTATGACACGGTGATTGCTTCTGTGATGAAAACAAACCGCTGTGTCACTGTGGAAGAGGGTTGGCCCGTCGGCTCAATCGGAAATCATTTGTCCGCAACTATTATGGAGCGCGCCTTTGATTACTTGGACGCCCCTGTTTTGAACTGCACGGGCAAGGATGTTCCAATGCCCTATGCCGCAAATCTGGAACGCCACGCTTTGATCACCACAGATGAAGTGATCGCCGCCGTGAAACACGTGACGTATCGCTAAGGAATTTTGACATGCCTATTGAAATTTTAATGCCTGCCCTGTCCCCCACAATGGAGGAAGGCACACTTGCAAAATGGCTTGTGAAAGAGGGCGATACCGTTTCCTCTGGCGATATTATCGCCGAAATCGAAACCGATAAGGCCACCATGGAATTTGAGGCCGTGGATGAAGGCACGATTGGCAAGATCATCGTGCCAGAAGGCAGCGAGGGCGTCAAAGTCAATGCCTTGATCGCAGTCTTGCTTGAAGACGGGGAAGAGGCCCCAGATGCGATGCTGTCATCTGCATCTGCAGATGACGCGGGCGATAAGGCGGCCGCGACAGCGGTCTCCGCAGAGCCCGCCACACCCAATGCAGAACCATCAACGGCCCCTGCCCCTGCAGCCCCCGCAGCATCAGATGGGACGCGCATTTTCGCGTCTCCTCTGGCACGTCGCATTGCGGCCGACAAAGGCTTGGATCTTTCTGCGCTAACGGGTTCTGGCCCGCATGGCCGGATCGTAAAGGCCGATGTTTTGGCCGCGAGCAGTGCCCCAGCCAAACCCGCCCCTGCCGCAGTCAGCGCCGCAGCACCTGCACCCGTGCCCGCGGTTTCATCGGATGCCATTGCAAAAATCTATGCAGACCGTGAATTCACGGAAATTCCGCTGGATGGCATGCGCAAAACAATTGCGGCACGTCTGACAGAAGCAAAACAAACCATCCCGCATTTCTATCTGCGCCGTGATATCAAAATCGACAATTTGCTCAGCTTCCGTGAGCAACTCAACAAACAGCTTGATGCGCGCGGTGTCAAACTGTCGGTCAATGATTTCATTATCAAGGCCTGTGCCCTTGCCTTGCAAACTGTGCCTTCGGCAAATGCCGTATGGGCAGGTGATCGTGTTCTACAACTCACCCCATCTGATGTGGCCGTCGCAGTCGCGATTGAGGGTGGTTTGTTTACCCCCGTTCTTAAGGATGCAGACCAAAAATCGCTCTCATCCCTCTCTGCCGAGATGAAAGATCTGGCAACGCGTGCACGTTCGAAAAAACTTGCCCCACATGAATATCAGGGCGGAAGTTTTGCGATTTCCAATTTGGGCATGTTCGGCATCGATAATTTCGACGCGGTCATCAACCCACCCCACGGCGCAATTTTGGCCGTTGGCGCGGGTGTCAAGAAACCTGTCATTGATGAAGAAGGCCAAGTCAGCGTTGCAACAGTTATGTCTGTCACACTTTCCGTCGATCACAGGGTGATTGATGGCGCATTGGGTGCGGAATTGCTTCAGGCAATTGTAGACAATCTTGAAAACCCAATGGGCATGTTGGCATAAATTATAAACGGGCCGCTGGGCCCGTTTTTTTATCGATCGATGTAATGATCCATCGACACTGACGGTGTCGCGCAGCCAGATTCACCAACAATCTTCGCGGGCACCCCTGCCACGGTTTTCTTGGCAGGTACATCATGCAATACAACCGACCCTGCGGCGATGCGGCTGCATTGACCAATCGTGATGTTACCCAAAACCTTGGCACCTGCACCAATCAGGACCCCATCTGCAATTTTTGGGTGACGATCACCATCATCTTTGCCAGTCCCACCTAAGGTCACCGCGTGCAGCATGGAAACATTGTTTCCAACCACTGCCGTTTCACCAATCACGATGGAATGGGCGTGATCAATCATGATCCCTTGTCCCATTTTGGCCCCGGGGTGAATATCAACACCGAACATTTCGGAAATGCGCATTTGGAACATCTGTGCCATATCATTGCGCCCCTGCTCCCACAACCAATGGGCAATGCGATAGGCCTGAACCGCTTGGAACCCCTTGAAATATAGGAGGGGCTGCAAAAAGCGATGGCAGGATGGATCACGTTCATAAACTGCAACGATATCCGCACGCGCAGCCAGTGCCAGACTTTCATCCGCCGCATAGGCCTCATCACAGATTTCACGCAAAATTTGTTCAGACATTTCACTCGAGGCAAGTTTGGTCGCGATGCGATAGGCCAATGCCTCTTCAATCGAAGAATGATGTAAAACGCAGGAATGCACAACACCACCCAACAACGGTTCTTTTTCGACGGCTTCGTGGGCTTCATTGATCAAGCGATCCCAGACAGGATCCAAACCGATCACAGAGGACTGAACATTTTCCATGTTTATGACACCTTTTCGCACTTAACCCGTGGGTTTGATCATTTGTCCGTTGGTGCACAACCTAATGTTTTAATTGCAAACTACAAGTCTCGTCTTTGTGTATTCATATGATGAAGTTCGGATTTGAACCGTGCAATGACACCCAGCGCACGTTCAAATGCGGCCAGGGTTTCAGGTTCACTGATCCATGTTAACCCCGCCAAGGGTGCCGACGTATGAAACAAGGTCGAAGAAATCGAACCCACCCCATATCTGGGGTGGGCGCGAAGAAATTTTTTACGATATTTATCCGCAATATGTGCCTGTGTCAGAACGTCATAACAGGCCGCTTCTTCATTCTGTGCCGCAAAACGCGCCAACATGTGCACATCGTCGATATGGATCGCCCTCATCCAATCTCCATAACGGCTGCGATACCTGGACCATAGGCGTTTGAGATTTGGGAAACTTCGATTGAAGTGTGCCTGTCCTGCAGGTCCAAATCATGCGTTGTGATTTGCGCATTTGATATGACGACCTGCGGAAACGTCGTTGTGAACTCCATGACCTCCTGCCCGTAACGCAACACGCGAAGGCGGTAAAGCTCGCTCTCTTCCCCAAGTGGAATGTCGACGCCCTCCCATGTATCCGCATCAATGCGCCCACGCCTGATCCACGTAATCTTCCATCCTTCCGCAATTTCCTGCCATCGCAAATGACAGGGCGAAAGCGGCCGCAGACCACGCGCGCTAAAATCCCGTATCTCTTCACGATATGCAGGGTGGTTATAGGCCCGCCCCGATGGCCCGAACCGATAGGTCCGTTGGGTCGTTCTATTTTCCTCGCTCATCGGCAGTTGATCAATGCCTGCATGAAGCAGAATAAAATCTGTCCCCTTTGCCCATCCCTCATGGTCTTCTGCGTGGGACCCAAATTTTCCACGCACCAAATTCGAAAGCCGATAGGTATTTCTGGTCAGCAACTCAACGGATTGAAATTGAATGATTTCCCACTGGTTCAGGGATGCATTCCCAACCGCCGCTGTATTGGCCCCATTCAACATTTGCAGCATCGACACGCTGTGCAATTGACCAGATGACATTGTGACTTCGAAACTTTGTCCGTGTTGTAGGCGGGAATGAATGCCCGCAGGCAGGCTGGATTTCAGCACGCCTTTTGTGGCGCGGCTATTCAGGATCGCGAGGTGTTCAAAATCGGCCCCCTCATCCGCGCCATAAACCGCAATGGGACCTGGCCAAGGATCACCATTGGCCACAATATAGGGCGCATGGGCAATTTGATCCGATTTCAACATCGGCAGATCCAAAAACGTCACATCCACAGAGAGTGGCGGAACATAGGGCGTTACATGCGTTTGTGTCGAAATGGGCGGCGATAGCTGACGCACATTTGGATCATGCCGTGTCGCATCGATCATCAAATATTCCCCACGTTCCACGCGATCCACGCGATAGGTAACATCAGGCGCATCCGCAAACGACATCAGCGAGCCAGCCGCTATATCCTTTTGCGAAGGGGGCAGCGCAAAACAACAGGTTTCACGCGACAAATTCGCCTATGCCAACAATGTTTCAATGATTTGTCGTATTCTGATCGTGACAGCACCATCGGCAATTCCTGACGCGACACCGATTGTTGATCGCCAATCGCCATCGGGGTGCAATTGGTGGGGATGCGCCCAGAATTCAAAGAGATAGGGAAGAGCCAAAAGCTCTCCCTCACTCAGTTCATTCAGGAACCTGTCCCGTGTCTGTGCATCGGCGGAGGCGAGCCAAGCGGCACCCGATTTGATCGCGTGCTGCGTCAAGGTCGAGTCCATAGTCTCCGTCGATTTCAAGTCGTTGCCTATTTTGTTGCGCAAGAACTTTCTCCGTCTCCATTGCCATTCTCAGCCAAGAGCGCAGGTCGCTAAAAACCTTACGCGTCTCGGCATCTGTGACGTCCCCGGATTGAACCCGTTCTTGCAGGTTTTCTATATCCCGCGCAAAACCGCGCAGGTTGGTTTGAAGTCTTTCAATATCTTCGTTTAAGGGCGAAGATGTCTCCTCCGGGGTGATTAAGATCATGTCTTTCAAGGTCTCCTTTTTCTTCGGATCCCCCGTCTAAACGCATCACTGCGCCAGCCCGATCAACATTGGGCAAAGCGCGCGAAAAGTACAGAAATTCAATAATTTGCAACGCGAGGTGCATTTAGGTTTTGGTAAGGATTTGCGAGCTGCTATGGGCAGACACAAAATAAAGTGATTAAGGTTTTGTTAGGCACAAAATTTCACTCGCGCCAATTAAGGACAAGTTATGCAATGATTTTAGAAATGTTCTTGATCACTCCAAGCGACTGAATTTTGATCCATTAGTTTTTAACATCCAGCCAATCGTAAGATTGGCAAGGCGCTGCCCGCCCCACAGGCGGCGCCTTTCGTCGCCACCTCGGGCAGCTTGGCATTTTGTTCACAGCTGGATTATTGGATCAAAATTCATTCGCTTGGACGCAAGACGTTGATCTTATCGCACCAGATCCTGCCTGCGCGATTAATTATTCGACTGCGCTTCGATCTTGCGCCATGCGGCGACGTTGCGATTGTGTTCGGCCAGCGTTTCGGCAAAGGCATGTCCACCTGTTCCATCGGCCACAAAGAAGATGTACTCTGTCGCCTCGGGGTTAAGCGCCGCCTCAATCGCGGCGCGGCCGGGGTTGGCGATAGGTGTGGGAGGTAGTCCACGAATTTTATAGGTGTTCCACGGTGTTTCGCGATCCAATTCACTGCGCCGCAAACCGCGTCCCAAAACGCCCTCGCCACGCGTAATGCCATAAATCACAGTTGGGTCCGTCTGTAGCGGCATGCCACGGTTCAAACGGTTCACAAAAACACTGGACACAACGCGGCGTTCATCCGGAACGGATGTTTCCTTTTCAATGATGGATGCCAAAATCAGCGCCTCGGACTTATTGGCAAGGGGTAGATCATCGGCCCGTGCATCCCACGCGGCATTCAGGATATCAGCCTGACGCGCAACCATACGGTTTACAACATCCTGACGGGTTTCGCCCCGTTGCAATTCATAGGAATATGGAGCCATCATCCCTTCGGCAGGTACATCGGATACATCACCGCGCAAATAATCAATCCCCTTTAGGGTTTCGATAATTTGCCAATTGGTCACACCTTCGGCCATTGCAATACGGTGACGGGCATCTCCACGCTCTAACACTGTTGCAAACTCTGATGGGCGCGCCTCACCTAATTTATAGGATGCAACATCAACCAAACGTTCGGTTGCAGGATCCAATTCACGCAGCTGCACAGTGGTTGAGGCAACGCCAATGCGATAGACAATCTCAGATCCACAGGTGTTTGCCCCACCGCGGGTCACAATATCGGTGACTTCGGCCATGGATGCGCCCGCAGAGATCAGGAAACTGCCCGCCTTTAGGCGTGTGGTTTTTTCCTCATACCGTGCGCCGATACGCAAAAACGCGGCACTTTGCACCGCCCCCTGCTCTGCCAAGCGATCTGCGGTATCGCGAAAATTCGCACCCGAAGGCACGCGAAAACACATGGATGCCTCAAGCGGGCCTTGCGCTGCATATTGCCCCTTGGCCCAGATGCCCAAACCACCCATGACCAAGAACATAACAATCAGCAGTGTCAGACCGTTTGAGGCAACCGCGCGCCACATTAAGAAACGCGTCCCAACAATAGGCTGGCGTTTGTGCCGCCAAATCCGAATGAGTTTGACAGCGCATAGTTGATTTCACGCTCACGCTTTGCATTCGGGGCCAAATCAACAGGGGTTTCAACGGCCACATTGTCCAAATTGATCGTGGGCGGTGCCACCTGATCGCGGATCGCAAGGATGGTAAAGATCGCCTCAATCGCCCCTGCGGCCCCCAATAGGTGGCCTGTGGCGGATTTTGTGGATGTCATGGTCAATTTGCCCGCAGCATCACCCATCATACGTTCCACGGCACCCAGTTCGATCACATCGGCCATGGTCGATGTGCCGTGTGCGTTGATGTAATCCAATGCAGATGGCTCAAGGTCCGCTTTGGCAAGGGCCGCACGCATCGCGCGTTCACCGCCCTCTCCGTCCTCGGACGGCGCTGTGATGTGATAGGCATCGCCTGATAGGCCATAGCCCAAAACCTCGGCATAAATTTTTGCACCGCGCGCTTTGGCGTGTTCGTATTCTTCTAGGACAACAATCCCTGCGCCTTCACCCATGACAAACCCATCACGGTCCGCGTCATAGGGGCGGGACGCTTTTTCAGGTTCATCCGCGCGTTTTGTTGATAGCGCTTTACACGCATTGAAACCCGCGATGCCGATTTCGCAAATCGCGGCCTCTGCGCCGCCTGCAACCATCACATCCGCGTCTGAGGTCATGATCAAACGTGCCGCATCACCAATCGCATGCGCACCCGTTGAACAGGCCGTCACAACCGAATGGTTCGGCCCCTTAAACCCGTGTTTGATGCTGACCTGACCAGAAATCAGGTTGATCAATGCGCCTGGAATAAAGAAGGGGGACACACGACGTGGGCCTTTTTCCTTGATCAACAGGGATGTTTCCGCAATCGATTGCAAACCACCGATCCCCGAACCAATCATCACACCCGTGCGAAGGCGGCCCTCTTCATCCTCTGGTGCCCAGCCAGAATCACGCACCGCCATTTCGGCCGCAGCGATGCCATAAAGGATGAAATCATCCACCTTGCGGCGTTCTTTGGGTTCCATCCAATCATCGGGATTAAAGGTGCCGTCCGTTCCATCCCCATAGGGAATTTCACAGGCGTATTTTGTCGCCACGTTTGATGCATCAAAATGCGTGATCGGACCTGCACCTGATTGACCATCCAATAGACGTGTCCATGTTTCTTCTACACCTGATGCAAGTGGTGTAACCAACCCTAATCCTGTAACGACGACGCGACGCATCTGACTGCCCCTTTATTTCCAAAAATGCTCTCATGCCCATATAGGCGGTTTTGGGTGTTCAAGCAAGCATACGCTGATCCAAAAACACCCCCTTAAAACGCAAAAAACCCCTGCAAAGCAGAGGTTTTAAACAGTTCTGAATCTGCGAAATTATGCAGCTTCTGAGATGAACTTTACCGCGTCACCAAATGACTGGATGTTCTCTGCGGCGTCATCAGGAATTTCAATTCCGAATTCTTCTTCAAATGCCATAACAAGCTCAACAGTGTCCAAGCTGTCTGCACCAAGATCATCAATGAAAGAAGCGTTGTCGACAACTTTGTCTTCGTCTACGCCTAGGTGCTCTACAACAATTTTCTTTACGCGGTCTGCGATATCGCTCATCGTATTTTATCCTCTTTTAATTCGGGCAGCGCCCAGTTCCTGCAATCTGCAGTCGTTTTGCCTATCATCAGGATGCCCGAAAATAAGCTCCACACCAAGCACTGCTCAAGCTGCGCGTGGCAAATCTAGGGGCGCTATAGCATAATCAATGCATTTGGCAAACGCTTTCGCGCAGAAATCCATGAAAAGCGCTGATTTCGCCCCATGACGCACCAGATATGGTGATGATCGTGGAAATTTCTACTCTATCTGTCGAAAAAGATTCGCAAGACTGGCCAGTAATCTGTTGATAGACAAATGGTTTGCCCCCTTTTATCATCACCTCTGGTTCACAGGATAAGGGAAATCACGTGTCATTTAGCATCCATACCCCATTGATCGAAAGCCTGCCGCTATCAAACATCTGCGGAACGCGGGTTTTTGCAAAAATGGATGCCCTGCAACCCTCTGGGTCCTTTAAAATGCGGGGGATCGGATATGCAGCGCAACACTATGCTGCGAAGGGTGCACAGCGGTTTATTTCCTCTTCGGGTGGGAATGCGGGATTGGCGGTGGCCCATGCGGGGCGTGCCATTGGCCTGCCCGTTTTGGTCGTAGTCCCCGAAACCACACCACATCGCGCAATTGACCTGTTGGAACAGGAAAAGGCCGAGGTGATTGTACATGGTTCAAGTTGGATTGAGGCAAACGCGATGGCCCAGTCAAAACGCACCGAAACAGATGCCTTTTTCCATCCCTTTGATGATCCCCTATTGTGGGAAGGGCACGCAAGTATGATTGACGAAGTTGTGGCCGATGGACTGCGCCCCGCTGCGGTGATCCTGTCTGTGGGTGGGGGCGGATTATTGGAAGGTGTTCATCATGGATTGATGCGCAATGGATTGACAACAACACCCATTTTTGCACTCGAAACCCACGGCATGGCCTCCTATCATGCCGCACTGAATGCAGATGGTCCTGTGACACTTGATGCCGTCAGTGGTGTGGCCACATCGCTTGGCGCGAAACAAGTGTGTCAGCAGGCCTACGATATTGCGCAAACCCACGACATCCGCAGTGTGCTTGTGTCGGATAAAGAGGCGGTTGACGCCTGTTTTTCATTCCTAACCGATCACCGCATTTTGGTTGAACCCGCCTGTGGCGCAGCCTTGGCCGCGATTTATGCAGGTTATGTTGACCTAAGCGGATTTGAAAATGTGCTAATGATCGCCTGTGGGGGATCAACAACCCCAATAGAAACGCTGTCGCAGTATCGGGATGCGTTGACGTGACGTTTTGATGATATCAATCATCCCAAAATGAAACATTCGCTATTCTTTCCCAGCCAATCGCCAGATTGGCAGACGCCGACCGCCCCCATGGGCGGCGTCTTTGTCGCCACCCTCGG